>JBARNL010000933.1:0-4661 GCA_049802955.1 Candidatus Angelobacter sp. | reverse complement strand
TCCTAAGTTGAGGCGTAATGGCGGCGTTTGAGCCGCCAGCCGAAATCCTGAGCAAGCGCAGCGCGCCGAAGGATCTCGAAAGAGATCGCTGGTGCGAAAGGGGGGGGACTCGAACCCCCACGCCTTGCGGCGCCAGATCCTAAGTTGAGGCGGAATGGCGGCGTTTGAGCCGCCAGCCGAAATCCTGAGCAAGCGAAGCGCGTCGAAGGATCTTGAAAGCTGGTGCGAAAGGGGGGACTCGAACCCCCACGCCTTGCGGCGCCAGATCCTAAGTCTGGTGCGTCTGCCAATTCCGCCACTTTCGCACGCGTGAGCAGCTTGTATTGTAAATCGTTCGATGTTTGAAAGTGAGGACGAAACTTCTGGGGGCGTCTAAAATCAAAACGGCTTACCACTGATAACACAGATGACACTGATTTACACGGATCTGAAAAGAGATAAATGAGTCCTTTTGCCAATGTGGAGCAGGGCAAGTATTCTCAATCGATGCGTTCTATAGCTATGACCAGGGCTGGCTCGCTTCTGCTGGTAGTTGTTCTTGTGCCGCTTTCATTAGCGCAGACAACGCCGACAACGGATGGCGCTGCGCTGTCTAATGCGCGCAATGTGTTTCGCCAGGCAGATTTTCGCGGCGCTGCGGCTGCCTTCCGCAAGATTGTTGAGGCCAAGCCGTCCGCTGAAGCATACGCTGGGTTGGTCCGGAGTCTATTGAAAGCGGATGACGTGAAGGCCGCAGAAGAAAGTTCGCAAAAAGCGCTGGTGGCGTTTCCGGAATCGGCAATTATCCATGCCGAGCGCGGCGACGTTGACTACCGCCGCGGCTTTATCCCGGAAGCTGAAGATGAGTACCGAGCAACGCTCAAGCTCGACGAGAAATGCGCTCGCGCATGGCTGGGGCAGGGAAAAGTTGACGCCGTCTATGCGCGGCGCAGCCAGGCAAAAACTGAGATCGCCAAGGCGCACGACCTTGATTCCCAGGATAGCGACGCTTTTTACGAGTGGGCCATCCGCCAGCCTTATCCAGAAAATGTTGCGGCACTGGAGCGGCACCTGGCGGAATTCCACAATGATCCGGAAGAAGAAAGGCATGAGCGCGAATACAAAGAGCTGATAAAGGCCGTGGCTGGCCGCAAAACCTGGGTACTGGCGCGACCGGTGGAGCGCACCGATATCAAGATGGAAGGGCTGAGCGTGGGCGCGCGCATGGTGCTGCGCGGTTATGGCCTGCGCGTGCGGCTGAATGACCGAGCCACGGTGACGCTGTTGATCGATACCGGATCTTCAGGAATTACAATCACACGCAAGCTGGCGGAAAAGATCGGTGCACGCAAGCTTTCCGAGCAAGCACTGGAAGGCGTGGGCAAATCCGGGCCGGCGGTTGGTTACACCGCCTGGCTCGATAAGGTTGTAATTGGCGACATTGAATTTCATGACTGCTTTGTTCACGCCACGCCGCGAGAGGTTCCAGAAGTGGATGGAATCATTGGCATGGATATTTTCTCGCAGTACCTGATCACGCTGGATCTGCGCGCCCGCAAGCTTCGTCTGGAGCCAATGCCTGCCCGAAATAACGATGGTACGCCTGCGCTGGCCGAGACTTTCACGCAGACATTCACCGTTGGCCATTTCCTGCTGCTGCCGGCTGAGGTGGGAAAGAAGGCCGCCGGGCTGTTTGTGATCGATAGCGGCTCCAATGCCAATACCATCTCACCTGAGCTGGCCAAACTCATACCGGAGATGCGCGCTTTCAATTCGCCCATGTTCGGGGCCAGCGGCGTGGTGAACAGCGCTTTCATCGCCGACGATGCAACACTGCGCTTTGCCAGTGTGAACCGCAGCGACCGCATCAGCACGCTCGATCTTCACTCGGTCAGCAAAGACCTGGGGATTGAAATCTCCGGGCAGATTGGCTTCAGCGCCATGGAGAACATGAAACTGACGATCGATTATCGGGATGGGTTGGTGCAGTTTGTGGGGAAGTAACTGTTTTGCACTTCAACCAGCTATTTGGATTTGAGAATCTCTTGATAACAAGGATTTTTTTTTGCTTGCTTTACGGCCCGACTTCTCAGCCCTCGATTCCCCTCCGGCACGCTCAAGGTCCTCTCGGGCTAAACGCAAACCGTACCGTTCACCACTGAGAAGCCCGCAGGGCGAAATTACTTACCCCAGCGCAGCGCTTCGAATACGGCAACCGTGGCAAAATATATCCGCGATCAGCAACAGCATCATCGCAAGATGACGTCCAGCAGGAGTATCGGGCGCTGCTGAAGAAACACGGCATCGATCCGGATGCTCTATAATCTCTATGCTCATCAATCTCCCGGTCTGCCGCCCTGCTAAAGCGGGGCTTGAGTGTTCTTCTTGCTACCCACCGCTGACGCAGTGGGCTCAATAATTTCGCCCTGTCGGGCTACGCTCACTGGGTTTGAGGTGCCTAATTGGGACATTATTTTTTCCTCCACCATAAATTGCAACTTGCTCGTCAACACTCGTATCATTACCCCGCTTGGCCCATATAAGGAGCAGCGTCCCGCTATGATCTTTCGGAGTCGTGTGTTTGTTTTGTTCTTGATCTGTCTTTTCTCCACCGTATTTGCTCAATCACCCAGGAACCCTCAGACGTCTGAAGACAAGCAAGGCAAGAAGCCTGCCGGTGCTCCGGCCAAAAAGCCATCGACGAAGACCGTGGCTCCGGCGCAAACGCCGCCTCCGGCAGCGGGACAGATTGATGAAAAAGTTTTTGGCGCGATGCGCTGGCGGCAAGTGGGCCCGTTCCGCGGCGGACGAGTACTGGCCGTGACCGGCGTCCCCGGTGAGCCAAACGTTTTCTATTTTGGCGGAGCCTCCAGCGGCGTGTGGAAGAGCACTGACGCAGGCACCAACTGGCAACCGTTATTTGATAAGGAGCCAATCGCGTCAATCGGCGCGATTGCCGTGGCGCAGTCTGACCACAACGTGATTTATGTAGGATCGGGCGAAGCCTGCATCCGGGGCAACATCTCTTATGGCAACGGCGTTTACAAGTCAGTGGACGCAGGCAAGACGTGGAAGAACGTCGGCCTGAAAGACACGCAGCATATCGGCGCATTGATTATCGATCCTAAGAATCCCAATGTGGTTTTTGTGGCCGCGCTGGGTCACGCGTATGGGCAGAATGAAGAACGCGGCGTATTCCGCACAACAGATGGCGGCTCTACCTGGCAAAAGGTCTTATACAAGGACAACAAGACCGGCGCTATTGACGTGGTATTTGATCCCAACAATTCCAATACGTTGTTCGCGTCACTGTGGGAGGTTTACCGCACGCCATGGAGCCTGAATAGCGGTGGGCCGGGGAGCGGACTGTATAAATCCACTGACGGCGGCTCAACCTGGACGCATATTGAGGGCCACGGCTTGCCTCCGGGAATTATGGGGCGGATTGGCGTGTCGGTTTCCGGCGCGGACTCGAACAAAATTTACGCGATGGTGGAATCGAAAGAAGGCGGGCTGTATCGTTCGGATGATGGCGGCGATAGCTGGATCCGCATGAATGAAGACGGCCGCCTGCGCCAGCGAGCCTGGTATTTCAGCCATATCTTTGCCGATCCTAAATCGCCCGATACGGTTTATGTGTTGAATACAGGCATGTTTCGCTCTACCGATGGCGGACGCACTTTTGGTTTGCTGCCCGCGCCCCACGGTGACCACCACGGGTTGTGGATTGATCCGGACAATCCTGATCATCTGATTAACGGCAATGACGGCGGCGCAACGGTTTCACTTGACGGCGGGCGCACCTGGTCCACGCAGTATAACCAGCCAACAGCGCAGTTCTACCATGTGATTACCGATAATCGCTGGCCGTATTACATCTACGGAGCGCAGCAGGATAATTCCACCATCGCCATTAAGAGCTATGACGACGATGGCGTAATTGGCAGGCAGGACTGGTATCCGGTGGGCGGGGGAGAGAGCGGATATATCGCGCCATATCCGCCCGATCCAAATGTCGTATTTGCTAATGCCGAGGCATTTATTTCTCGCTTTGATAAACGCACGGAGCAAGTGGTGGACATCTCAGTGTGGCCGCTGGATGTGTCCGGCAATGGAGCGGAGAAATTGCTGCACCGCTTCAACTGGACATCGCCGTTGATGATTTCACCGCACGATCCCAACACGCTGTATACAGCAATGGAGATGGTGTTTAAGTCCACCAACGCCGGACAGAGCTGGACGGCGATCAGCGGCGACCTGACCCGCAACGATAAGTCCAAACAGAAGCCATCTGGCGGGCCGATCACGCTGGACATCACCAGCGTTGAGTACTATGACACCATCTTTGCGTTGGCGGAGTCGCCGCTGAAGAAAGACACAATCTGGGCGGGCACTGATGACGGCCTGATTCAGCTCACCACAGATGGCGGCCAGCACTGGGCCAACGTGACGCCCAAAGACATGCCGGAATGGAGCATGATCAGCATTATTGAGCCGTCACATCATGATCCGAACACCGTATACGTGGCGGTGGATCGGCATAAGTTTGATGATTTTCGTCCCCTGATTTTCCGCACCAGGGATAACGGCAAGAGCTGGATCTTGACCGCCAACGGCATCCCGGAAGGGTCTTACGTGCGCTCGGTCAGGGAAGATCCCAAGCGCAAGGGCCTGCTCTATGC
>JBARNL010000932.1:0-3060 GCA_049802955.1 Candidatus Angelobacter sp. | reverse complement strand
CTGCTTCATGATTCGCGGTACGCTGCTCCTATTCCGCAATGTACCTCCAATCCCTGTGGATAACACAAAACTTATTCAGAGTCTCCCTAGTCCGGTTTCCAGCGTGGCAGGCTTGGTCACGTTCCCGCCGGAGGAATCGCCGCGCACTCCGGGCTCCGTTTCCGCAATCGTTAGCTCCACATGCGGAGGCAGTTGCAAGCCAATGGGATTGCCGTTGTACTTGTGCACCTGGATGACAATGCCTTCGCCAAGAAAATCCTGCGCGTCGCCAATCATCTCCTGCCGCAGCGTAAGGGTCTCAAAGCTCTCCTGGTCCATAAAGTAATAACCGTCGGCATCGCTATATAAGAACGATGCCGGAACCATCTCCAGGTCGGGTTCTTTGAACTTGTCGCTGGCTTTGAACGTCTTGTCAAAGACGGCGCGGGTAAGCAGGTTACGCATCTTCAGCCGGACCAGCGTCTGCCCGCCGCGGGCTGTTGGAGTGTTCACTTCAACGTCAAGACAGTGGAATGGCGTGCCGTCCAGTTCAAAAAACATTTTGCGCTTGATGTCAATGGCATCAATCAGTGCGGCCATGAGCTCCCTTTGCGGCGTGCTGAATGGAGATGAAAGAACACTTCTAGGATATCAGCGGGCATCCGGCGTGGCGCGCAAGGCCAGTTTTGGCGCTTCGTTCAAGCCAAGCCAGTATTCCTGGATACTTTTTACTACGCGCAGGATCTCTTCTGGATTTCCGGGCTTGACCAGGTAGGAATTGGCTCCAAGATCATAAGCGGCGTTGACAGCGCTGGTTGCACTATCAATGGTGAGAACGACGACTGGGATTCTGCGAATATAAGGCTGCGTTCGTTTCCATTGCGGCAACTCAAAGCCGGTCATCTCAGGTAAATCAAGATCAAGAAGAATGAGAGCAGGCAGCGGGTACCTGATTCGATCATCGTATTGTCCCAGTCCGCTGAGATAGCCGAGGGCCTCCTGGCCGTTTTTAACCCAGATATGGTCGAGGCCAAAGGCCAGCACCATGTCTCGCGTGATGGCGTCCTGCTTGGCATCGCCGGATTTTGGCCAGTAAGAGTAGGGACGCAGGTTCTCGTCGATATCGCCGCCGTGGTAATCGACAAGGTAATCACAACGCTCGACTACCTGCTTGGTAATCGCGTAAGAAACGCGCTCGGTCTGGGTGCCATCCTGCTTGCCGGGATAAAAGCGGTTCATGCTCTTTCCGTCCACGGGGTTCACGTGCGGCACCTTCTGCTCAAACGAGGCGATGTTGACCAGCGGCAAAATGATGACAGTTCCGGAAACCTGCGCAGGATCGAGCATCTGAATTACTTTTTCCAGCGCGATGATCGACAAATATTCCGTGCCGTGCAAGCCGGAAACCAACGCCAGCACCGGCCCTGGTTTGCTTCCGCGGATGACCACAACGGGAATCGACGCGGCTGCGTCAACTCAGGCAGGTACTTCCAGACTACCGGTAGCTTTTTGTCCAGGAGCAGCCGTGGCCGTACCGACAGTAAAGCTATTCTGCGCGAATAAGGTAGCGGAGCAGAGAGCGACGTGAGACAACAAGCAGGCAATGCGATTGAATTTCATGGCGGGAGCAGTATAAGGCACGACGGAAAAACGTGCTGTTGGAAACCTCCCTAGGCTTGTGAGTCAACATATCTTTTCCAGGCGCACCGGAATCCCGGGCTTGGGTTGCAGCGTTACAGAGGGATCCGGGCGCACTTTCGCGGGATCAATCGCCAGGGTGATGCGGAAGCGCTGCAGGATCAGTGTCAACGCAGTCAAAAGTTCCGTCATAGCAAAGTTCAAGCCAATGCATGTGCGTG
The DNA here is from genome assembly GCA_049802955.1 of Candidatus Angelobacter sp. Classification (GTDB taxonomy): domain Bacteria; phylum Acidobacteriota; class Terriglobia; order Terriglobales; family Acidobacteriaceae; genus Angelobacter. The sequence goes on along the minus strand of JBARNL010000932.1, from coordinate 1,222 downwards.
GCCCCGCGCCGAAGGGCAAGTAGGCATAGCGTGGGCGGGCCGCGGAATTTTCCGGCGCGAACCGTTCCGGTCGAAAGACATCTGGGTCCTGCCACCATTTGGGATGGCGCTGTGTGATGTAAGGGAAGATCAGGACTTCTGACCCAGCGGTGATGTTGTAGCCGCCGATTTTATCGTCATTCACGGCGGTGCGCGCCAGGGTCCATACTGGTGGATAAAGGCGCATGCTCTCTTCTAAAACCATGCGCGAGTAGCGCAGCTTCATTAGATCTTCATAGATCGGAATGCGCCCGCTGAGGAATGCCGCTTCGGCGGTCATGCGCTCCACGACGTCGGGTCGCGTGCCGATGAGATAGCACGTCCAGGCGAGGGCCAGCGTGGTTGTTTCGTGGCCGGCGGTGAGCAGCGTGATGACTTCGTCGCGAAGCTGCTTGTCAGACATGGGGGCGCCGCGCTCATCGCGCGCCTCCATCAGCATGGTAAGCAGATCAGAGATTCGCTGCGGCTCGCCACGGCGCTGAACGATGATGCGGTCAATGATGGCGTGAATGTGGGCCAACGCAGCCCGATATTCACGATTGCGACGGGTAGGAATGCTCAACGGCGGCGGAAAGATAGACCATGCGCGGTCCACGGAATAGTCGCGGCCTATATCGAGCGTCCGGCGGATCGATTCGGCATCGGCTTCAAGGTTGGTGGTGAAGAGAACCTGCGCGGCGATGTTGAGCGTGAGGCGCATGAAATCAGGCACCACGTCAAAGGGCTGATCGTCTTTGGCATTGGTTTCCCACCGCCGCAGCATGGCCAAAGTATTTTCCGCCATGGCGCAAACAAACGACGCCACCTGCTGCCCTTGAAATGACGGCTGCGTCATCTTGCGTTGCCGTTGCCAGAGCGCGCCTTCACTGGTGAGCAGGCCTTCACCCAATGAGAGCTTAAGAATTCTGTAACCGCGGCCTTTGCGGTAATTGGCCACATTGCTTTGCAGGATTTGCTGAATGTGGTCAGGATGGCTCAGCTGGTGGGTGATCCAGATGCCCCGATAGCGAACCACGTCTCCATAGGTAAGCGCTGCGCGAAAGAAGCCGCCGAGCGGGTCTTTGCGGAATTGCGGCAAGTCCAGAAAGAACTGAATGCTGTGAGGACCGGGCGCGTTCAACTGGCGGGAGCGATTCAACACTCCTCTGATTCTAACCGAGTGAGAGCCGGACAAAACTAGCAG
>JBARNL010000931.1:0-1790 GCA_049802955.1 Candidatus Angelobacter sp. | reverse complement strand
ACGAAAATGTTTGATTCAGCAAAGGAAAGGCTTAAAGAGCTGCTGCGGCAGGAAATGGAGATTAAAGATCAGATTTCACATTGGGGGCCGATAGTAGAACAGCTAGCCCGGTTGACAGGTGAAACGGTTGATCCGGATATTGCCAGCAGAATCAATGAGTTAAAGCAAGATGAGGCCTCGCCTCAAGGGGCGGGGCAGGAGATGGGGCTGACGGAGGCGATCCGGTGGGTCTTCCGGCAGCCTCTGTTGCTGCCGCTGACGCCAACCCAGGTAAGAGACCGCATGGCAGAGATGGGATATGACCTGGGGAAGTACAAGCATGTGATGCCTCCGATTCACAACACACTGAAACGGATGAAAGAAGCAGGCGAGATCAGGGAAGTGGAAGGGCTTGGCGGGATAGGACGGGCCTACGAAAGCGCAAGATAATCGCCGAAATCGCGCGGAATCGCCGTCATCGCCGTGATCGGAAATTCAAACCCATTTACCGCTGATTTGCGCGGATAAGCGCGGATCGAAAAGACATTCGTCGCAGATTAAGCGCAGATCAGGAAAGCAGCACTTAGCAATTAGCCATTGGCAATTAGCTCTGGTGGTTTAGCTGTCTTCCAATGCTCCGATGCTAAGGACGGTTTGAACGCAGGCCGCTTTTTCTGTTCCCTGTTCTTTGGCGAGACACAAGAACGAACACAAGGTCCCTCCGTCCTACTCACGCGCTGGTGACGGCGCGCGTTCGCTAAACGGCCGTCGGGATGACGAATTTGGGAAAGTTTACGCTAATCCCTAGAACCGCTTTAACCAGTGCTTATTGAATTTGCCCATTCACGCGCAGAAGCCGCGCGCAATGAGGCCCCACCAGGAGCAAAGACTGTGAGCAGAGAAGACATCATCACCGCAGTGAAGGAATGTGCAGCCAAGCTGGGACGGGTGCCTCGGCAGGAAGAGTTTCAAGTAACGATGTCTATACAGAGACATGTAGTTCGGAAACACTTCACCTCATACGCGCAATTGATCACGGAGTGCGGACTGGAACGCCGAGGCTCCGGAGTGACGCTGACAATTGAGGAAATATTCCGGGATTGGGCGAGCGTGGTGCGGAGCATGGGAAAGGTCCCGACCGCATTGGATTACGGCCGCCACGGCAAATACAGTTACCGTCCTTTTGCGATCCGCTTTAAATATTGGAGAAAAGTGCCGGCGGGAATGCTGGCCTACATGGTGGAAAAGGAACTGTGCGGTGAATGGCAAGATGTCCAGAAGATCATTGCCGAACACCTGAAGATGCCACTGGCTGAAGCCACAAAATACAAATTGGCTCCTGGATGTACTTTCCGGCCAATCATCATGACTGACCGGCCGATCTACGGCCTGCCACTACGGGAAGGGCCATTGACTTTTGCGCCGACCAACGAGGCCGGGGTACTGGCGGCTTTTGCCTGTTATGCGCGAGATCTGGGCTTTACCATCCTGAGACTGCAGGCGGCATTTCCGGATTGCGAGGCGTTGCGCGAGGTGGGCCCAAACAAAGGACAGAGAGTGCTGATTGAACTGGAGTATGAAAGCCGTAATTTTCTAGAACATCAGCACCCCGTGAATGGGTGCGATTTGATTGTGTGCTGGATTAACAATTGGCCGGATTGTCCGCTGGAAGTGATTGAATTGGGCAGCGTGTTGCGGGATCTGCAGAAAAAGATCGGGTGATCGCGCGTGATCGGTTAATCGGAAAAAGAAAACATGAAACCGCGGATTTACGCGGATGAGCGCGGATCAGGAAGAGATCGGCGTCATCG
>JBARNL010000930.1:0-3715 GCA_049802955.1 Candidatus Angelobacter sp. | reverse complement strand
ATGCCTCAGAGTATTCTTTGTTTTCTTTGATGGCTCGCTGAAATTCCTTCTTAGCTTCGGAATCGCGACGAAGCTCCAAGAGGCACATGCCAACTTTGTTATGCAGGATGGAGCTGTCTGCCGTCTTCATAGCGGCCCGATAATAGTCAACGGAATCCAGATAGGCTTTTTGCGCGCGGAACTGGTCACCTTGCTGTTCCAGTTCAACCGGATCGGCATTTTCCGGCGGCGGCGGCACGCGCACCTGGGAAGTGGAGTTTGTGCTGGAAGGTTCCTGGGCCCATGAAGGCGAGGAAAAGATCAATATACCGATAATCGTTATACAGAGGATCGTTAGCAAGCGGCAGAAGCGACCCATATAGGCCTCCTTATTGCGGCCTGTCCTTGCCCGGACTGGGGGTGGCCGCAGGCTTGATTTCCTTATTATCGTCCTTATTATCGTCTTTGCCACCACCAAAAATCTTGCCCCAAAAACCTTTTTTCTTCTTGTCCTGGTCCTGGGACGAATTCTGGGGTGCGGCGGCGGGCTGACCCTGAACCGGGGCGGAGCTGCCGCTACCTACATTAGACGCCGGAGGGGTAGGAGTTGGCTTGGGTTCAATGCCAAAAATCCTCTGAAAAACGTTGCCGTGTGCCGTTTGCTCGCAGGTCTGCGTAGGCTGGGTGCCGTCAATAAAGGCCGTATTATAGTCATCTGGACATGACGGGGTGGCGATCTGGTTGGTGGCCTTATCCAGGCTCAATTCAACCACGCCCTGGGGCGGAGTGAACGGTTTTGTATCTGAATAGTTCGGCAGATCCACCGCCCGTTTCATAAACTCAGTCCAGATGGGCAGGGCGATGGCGGCGCCGCTCAGGTGTATATCACTGTAATCATCGTAACCTACCCAGACGATGCAAAGAAGATTTGAGGTGAAGCCGGCAAACCAGCCATCATGCGAGGTGCCGGTTTTTCCGGCGGCAGGGGCGGTAAACTTACGCGCTCTGACCCCTGAGGGCCCCGCCGCGGTGCCGTTATTGATGACGCCCTGCATCATGTCAGTGATTACGTAAGCGACGCGTGGATCAAGCACCTGGGTTTTTTGCGGCTGAAAATTATCGATGACGTCGCCGTTGGCATCTCGCACTGAGCGGACCATGATGGGGGTAATGCGCTGGCCGTCATTGCTGAAAATGGTGTAAGCGGAAGCCATGTCCATGGGCGTGGCGTCATAGGATCCCAGGGCCATGGCTGGCGTTGCGCGGACGGATGAAATCCCCGCCAGCCTGGCCAGGTTTGCTACCTTGTCATAGCCCACCATCTCGGCAACTTTCACCGTGGCATTGTTGAGTGAATGGGCCAGGGCAAATTGCGCGGTTACTTGTCCGTAATATTCCTCTTTGTAATTCCGCGGGGTGTAAACGTCATCGCCGTTGATGAAGGCCGTGGGAGAGTCGTCCACCATGCTGGCTGGAGTAAAAATGGGCTGCTCATTGGTAACGGCGTTGTTAATGGCCGCGGCATACACGAAAGGCTTGAAAATCGAACCGGTTGGCCGCTTGGCGACCGCGTGATTCAACTGGCTGAATCCGTAGTTGCGTCCACCCACCAGTGCCAGAACCTCGCCGGTGTGAGGATCAAGTGCGACCAGAGCAACCTGCGGGATAGGCCCGGGAAGCACCTTGGTCTCAAACTTGTTTTTTCCGACCTTTACCTTTTTAGTGCGCTGCTTCTTGATCTGGGCATCAACTTCTTTCAATCCCAGATCGACTGCCTGTGCCGCCGCCTGCTGTAACGTAGGATCCAGCGTTGTGTAAATGCGGTAGCCTTCCGCATTGAGATCTTCTTCACTGTATTTATTAACCAACTGGTCCTTAATAAGATCAACGAAATAAGGCGCGTCACTGGCCTCAACATTTTGTGGCGCCAGCTTGAGCGGCGTGGCCTTGGCCGCGTCAGCCTGGGCACGCGTGATATCGCCGGTTTCAACCATGGCTTCCAGCACAAGATTTCTGCGGTCCTGCGCGCGCTCTGGATGGCGATAAGGAGAAAGATAACTGGGCCGCTGCACCAGGCCGGCGAGCATAGCGGCTTCCGGCAGGTTCAGGTCCTTGAGGTCCTTGCCAAAATAGGCCTGCGCCGCCTCTCCGAAACCCGTAATGGTGAATGAGCCGCGCTGCCCCATATCAACCTGGTTCGCGTAAAGCTCAAAAATCTGCTTCTTGGAGAAACGCTGCTCAAGTTCGATGGAGATAAGGATCTCCGTCAGCTTGCGGGTGAACTTCTTCTCCGGAGAGAGAAAGAAGCCGCGAGCCACTTGCATGGTGAGGGTCGATCCGCCCTGGCGATTCCCTCCTTCGCGGATGTCAATCCAGCCGGCTTGCAGAAGTCGCCAGTAGTTCACGCCGTTGTGATGGAAGAAGCGCCGGTCTTCAATGGAAGTAACCGCGTCAACCATCACTTTGGGAATATCGTCGTACTTGACGAGGCGGCGCTTGGAGCGCGCCTGTCCGTCGAACAAGCCGGTAACAAGCTGAGGCTCAAGTTCGTAGGCAGTCAGGTCGCCGTCATTGCCAAGAGAGGCGATTTTCTCGACGCGCCCATCCTTAACACGGATCACAGCGCCTTCAGCGTTGTAATACGATTCTTCACCCGGCTTGATCTCAATGGCATCCTTCATGACTTTATAGACGCCAAATTTTGACTTGCCCTGCTCGCCGGCTTCTGTGTATCCGGCATGGCGCAGATAGTTGGATATCTCTCGCGGGTCGGCCTTCTGGCCGATGCGAACGTCGCGCGGCTGGGCGTAAATCTTGGCCGTGTTGGCAAAGATAGGCCCACCCATGCGCTTTTCAACGATCTTCTGATACTTGATGTAGTAGTACGAGAAAACGCCGAACAGCACGAGGGAAAGGATGAGGAAAGCAGCAAGTCCGGCCCGGAAAAACGGGTTTCGCAGGCTGCCACGCAAGCCTTTAGCACGAGGAATTTTGATTTTTATGGCCATGTTCCAAGTAGGCGGAGAGCGCCCTTAATTATTTCTCTCAGACTCATGGCGGTCAGAGCGTTACCTGCACTGGTGCTGAGAAGTTTCTGTCCTTCTCTATTATAACCGTTTTTTAAATACGTTTATTGAGGGAGTTGGCGGTAAATTCCAAGTCGACCGGGTGTACAACCATGTCCACGTGGATCTTATATTTTACTGAGATCCCAAGGCCGTCCCCTTTGCGGGTGACAGTCACCTGCTCTTCTTTAAGCTTGATGTCTTCGGTATCCGCTTTGGTCACAACGATCTTCTTGAGGTCATCATCGCTTATGGTTGTGTAAGTGTTTTTTCGCGCAATGTCATCAAGCGCGTCCTGGAACTGGTAATTGTTGAAGTAGGGCGGAATCACGTTCCACGCGACATAGAACGCTGCCACCACCACTCCAAGTGCGATAAATCCTTTTAGCTTTGCCATAAAACCAGCGGTTCAATCTCCTTCAAGGCCGCACCATTTGCGCGAAAGTTGTCTCAATGCCGGGGATGTTAGCATCCTCGGATTTCCGTGTCGAGCGGGAAACCACTTCGACCATCCCTTCCGTAACCTTCTTACCAACATTTATCCGGTAAGGTATTCCCACTAGATCGGCGTCTTTAAACTTCACCCCAGCGCGCTCGTCGCGATCATCGAGGAGAACGCTGAACTCAGCGCCTTCCAGCTTTTGCGCGATGTCTTCCGCAGCCCCCATGAT
>JBARNL010000929.1:0-4174 GCA_049802955.1 Candidatus Angelobacter sp. | reverse complement strand
GTGTAACGGTGAGCGTTCCGTTGGAAATAGAAACGGCATAATTGCTGATTTTGCCGGATCCGTCCTTCAGCGTGGGAACGATAGGATAACTTCCTGCCGCACTGCCGACTGTCGCTGGGCTGTCCTGGGTTGCGGTAATGTCCTCACCGTTTTTGACTCCTTGGACCGTTCCGGTGAAGGTGGGGTTCGGCTGGCCAGCGGCGCGCGCTGTGTCGTCGGCGATGACGAGCAGCGGCGCAGGAGTAACAGTCAGGGTGCCGTTGTTGATGATCACGGTGTAGTTGCCCAGCTTGCCGTCCGGATCAACCAGGGTAGGAACGATCAGGTAATCTCCTACCGGGCTGTTCGAATCGGCAACGGTGCTGAAAATTGCCGTGATGTTGTCGCCGGCCTTGAGGCCAGTGATGGTTGCGGCGAATTCCGGGTTCGGATCACCATAGAACCGGCCGGAATTGATAGCGGTCACCACAAGCGTTGCCGTCTGCGCGTGCGCGGCCACAGAACCAGCCAGCATGGCCAACAGCAGGGCCGTGACGAACAAGGTTACGGATTTCGAACGTTTACCCCTGCCGCTAGACAGGAGAGTGGTGGAAGAGTTCTTCAGGGCGTTCATGTTTTTATTTGTTCTCCCGAATGTCTCAGATGAGACCAACAACACGCGATTCACGCGAACTATGAGAACCGCGTTTTCGGCCTGGCCTAACCGAAGCCCGGCACGAAATTGTTAAAGGGATTTGAGCCCGGAAGGAATGGAGCTTTCTCTGGTCCCCTGGTATTGCCGGCCGCAACGCTTGTCCGCTGCATAGCGCACAACACCAATGCATTTCGCAAAAAATCAATAAAGGGATGGAGCCCGGAGAGATGCTGCCTCTTGACCCTAAGAAATCGTGATGAGGATAACATGTGCGGAGCATATTAAGTAAAAACTTAACTTAAAATAACATTAAAATTTCTAAAAATTCGACTGTGATAAAGAGAGGCTGGTCATATTGCAGAATCTCTTTTGCCATTACTTCGCTTTTTACCGTCGTTGAATGCGAGGAGCGTGCATGCGCACTAATAGTAGCGCCAGGCATATAATGCTTACTTCACAATCTTATTAATAAGTGTTGTAAGAGGAGCCAATAATGCGGAGGTGGTCCAATTTACGAAAAGAAGCACGAATATAGTGATAGTGGATGTGAACACAACACTGCGCTCTTTATTCCTGACTAGAAACTCCTTGATAATGGCCGAAGCACAAGCTGTGACAAGGAGCAGTGCGTAACCCCATGGCCAAGTTGCAAGTACGAGCCTGGTAGTATTAGGTAATGCAACGGACATAGGATTGATCAGAGGTATGAAAGCAGACATCGCCTTCTGTAGATTCAAGAATGCTACCAAGCAATACAAACACAAGAGGCCTACGGCAGCCCACGCGATGGCTGCTACGAATTGCCTTGTTCCCTGCATTAAAGGAATTCGTTCCCAGGATTTAGAGGCATTTCCGGCGAAGTGTCAGCCTGTCCTGCAACAACATAATTTTCCGTGCGGTGCCGAGGTAATTCAATTCCATACGCCTTTTCACTTCCCTCAGCGACTGCTATCCACGAGAGAATCGTTCCAGGAAAGCCAAAGACAAATGCCACGATTCGCCAAACACGGTGCGTGTTTTGGGCCCGCATTCCTGCATAGGAGATATTTGCCAACATCCACACACCAATTAAGCCCAAATCACCCGAATACCGACAGTTCCCATAATTGCCATTGGCGTAAGATGTGAAATTACGGCGACCATTAGGGCATTTGTTAGATCTGACAACATTAATTCACAAAATGTCATGCAATAAGCTCACAATTGATACTGGAGCTGAATGCCGGCGTTCCCGTTTGCGGTTGCTGTGCTGCAACCTGCCCGGCGCTCACCAGCGCCGCTATAGCAACCACCACAAAAGCACACCTCAAGGAAATCCGCATAGTAATCCTTAAAATCGCGAATAATGCCCGCGCCCAATTTAATAGCAAGCTGTTAATCGACAGACTTATGCCGCCGAGATAGCAGATAGGTATGGAAAAGTGAAGACCAGACCCTAGTACGAAAATGTTACGTATATGCGAAGTAGAAATTATCTTTAAAGCTAAAAATAGTCAAGAATAATTCTTTGTTCTGAATGTAAAGACATGTTAGGTCACATCGAATATGTGATTAAGACCACAAGCATGAACATAACCGGCGGGAGCGAAACTATAGTTCAGAGAAAGGAATAGATCTCGCACGATAAGTTTGCCTTCTAGTAATCTGGTCGGGGAGTAGTAAATCGATATTTATTTTTGCTGCTCCAGATCGCATCCCATCCGGCATGGCTGCCGATGCCGGCATCATGGGCAGGAGCAATCAGCGAACGCCGATAGGCAACTCCAGAGGATACTAGCGGGACCGGTATGTCTGCGCGGACAGACGAATGAGAGCGCCTGCCTCTAATAATCGAGCGGAATCAGCTAGCCCGCTTTTTCCATCGCCGGCAGAGAAACGTCGCGGCGCTCCACCATCTCTTTGGTAACTTCAAATTCCTTCACGCGTTTCTGGCTGGGCAGATGATACATAAGATCAAGCATCAGCTCTTCCAGGATCATGCGCAGACCGCGTGCGCCAACTTTGCGCGCCATGGCTTCACGGGCAATGGCAGCCAACGATCCATCTGAGAAGCGCAGCTTCACGTTCTCAAACTCGAACATGCGCTGGTATTGCTTCACGATGGCGTTGCGCGGACGGGTAAGGATTTCGATGAGCGCGGCTTCGTCGAGATCATTGAGGATTCCGACAACAGGCAGGCGGCCAACGAATTCAGGGATCAGGCCAAAGCGGACCAGGTCCTGGGGCTCGGCTTTTTGCAGCAACTCAGTGTCACGCTTGTTGGCTTCAGTAAACTCTTTTTCCTTGGCCTCGCTGGTGCGGAAGCCCATGGATTTTTTGCCGATGCGCCGGGCCACAATCTTTTCCAACCCAACGAAAGCGCCGCCGCAGATAAAGAGAATGTTGGTGGTATCCACGGGCGTAAATTCCTGGTGCGGATGCTTGCGTCCGCCCTGCGGAGGAACGTTGGCCACGGTGCCTTCAAGGATCTTGAGCAGCGCTTGCTGCACGCCTTCACCGCTTACGTCGCGGGTGATGGAAGGATTCTCGTCCTTGCGGCCAATCTTGTCGATTTCGTCTATATAAATGATGCCGGTCTGCGCGCGGCCCACATCGCCATCGGCGGCCTGCAGCAGTTTGAGCACGATATTTTCCACGTCCTCGCCAACGTAGCCGGCTTCAGTAAGCGTGGTGGCGTCCACAATGGCAAAAGGCACATCGAGCATGCGGGCCAGAGTCTGGGCCAGCAGCGTTTTGCCGGTGCCTGTAGGGCCAATCAGCATGATGTTGGATTTCGTCAGCTCCACTTCGCCGGATTTGGTGCGGTTCATGTGGATCCGTTTGTAGTGGTTATAAACGGCGACGGAAAGCTTTTTCTTGGTCTGCTCCTGCCCAATAACGTATTCATCCAGGAACGTTTTTACTTCTTGCGGCTTGGGCAGATGGTTGGGAGCGGCCGCGGCATGCGATTCCGTGCGATCGTCTTCCAGAATGGAGTTGCAGACGGCAACGCACTCATCGCAGATGTAAGCCCGGGGATAATCGCTGGGCGACGAGATGAGCTTGGCAACGGCGTCCTGCGACTTATGGCAGAACGAGCAACGAAGGGTTTCTTCCGGCGTCCTCGGCTTCACAATCTTGCTCCTTGGTTCAGTCGGGCCTTGTATCTGGCCAGTGGCCCATCTGACCTCACTACTTTAACGCTACTTGTGTTTATAAATAATATCGTCGATGATGCCGTATTCTTTGGACTGTTGTGCGTTCATTATAAAGTCACGCTCAACGTCTTTTTCCACCTTTTCCAGCTTTTGCCCGGAATGTTTGGCAATGAGCTGGCTGGTGATGTCCCGCATCCGCAGAATCTCTCTAGCATGTATATCAATATCCGTGGCTTGGCCGCTAAGGCCAGACATCAAGGGTTGATGAATAAGAATCCTAGAAGTGGGTAAGGCGAACCGCTTACCTGCGGCACCAGCACAAAGTAACAAGGCCGCCATGCTGGCCGCCTGGCCGCAGCAAATCGTCATCACGTCCGGACGCACGAACTGCATGGTGTCATAG
>JBARNL010000928.1:0-2657 GCA_049802955.1 Candidatus Angelobacter sp. | reverse complement strand
CGAGATCGGCATTCGCATGGCGCTGGGAGCCGATCGGATGAACATGCTGGGAATGGTTTTGCGCGGCGCATTTGTCCAGGTTGGAATCGGTCTGGCCATCGGTATTCCAGTCACAATTTTTGGTGGTCGAGTGATGGCGAGCCAACTCTACGGAGTCAAATCCCATGATCCCTTTGTTTTGGTGATTACCACGGCCGTTCTGGCGGCCGCTGCATTTGTCGCCGCCTTGATTCCGGCTCGAAGGGCGGCAAATACTGAGCCCATGCTCGCGTTGCGGACGGAGTGATTGTTCTACAGCGCCAGTCGCCGCTCATAACTAAGCAGGCACGACCGAGACCAAGCTCTTCGCGTGGACACAATTCGCAAAGATCAGATCGACTCCCGGTCATCGCCTGCAATTTTCTTCAGCAACTTCCTAGAAGCGCGAAGCGCAGCCTTTTAGCGTATCCTGTCACCATCCATGAATCACAACCAAATTTGATCGCCAGGAGCTTGGAATGGCGGAGCATATTGTTGTCTCTATAGAGAAGCGGATACTGACTCTACGGCTTGATCGGCCAGAAAAAAAGAACGCTTTGACCTGCGGCATGTATCTGGGCATGATTGAAGCGCTCAAGCAAGCAGAGGCTGACCCAAACGTGCGTGTGGTCCTGATTACAGGAACAGAGCTCTGTTTTACAGCAGGAAACGACCTGGTGGACTTTGCCAATGCAAAGCCGGGAGAGACAAGTCCGGGCATTTTGTACTTGCAAACGCTGGCAGCCGTACAAAAGCCGGTAATCGCCGCCGTGGCGGGCGTGGCTATCGGTATTGGCACTACCATGCTGCTGCATTGCGATCTTGTCTACGCTGCCTCGGATGCTCGCTTTCAGCTTCCTTTTGTCAATCTGGGGCTTTGTCCTGAAGCGGGCTCCAGCACGCTTTTGCCTGCACTGATGGGACATCGCAAGGCAGCAGAGCTTTTGTACTTTGGCGAGCCGTTCACCGCCGAAACGGCAAGAGAGGCAGGAATCGTGAATACGGTAGTCGCCGGCAACGAGCTGCTCAACACCGCAGTATCAAAGGCACAGCAACTTGCGGAAAAGCCGCCGTCAGCGTTGCGCATCACAAAAGCTTTGTTGAAACGTGGATCGGTCAGCGCGATTGCCGATGCAATGGCGAAAGAAACAGAACAATTTGCCGCTCTGTTACAAGGTCCAGAGGCGAAGGAAGCCATGATGGCATTTATGCAGCGGCGCAAGCCGGATTTTTCACAATTCTGAAGGAATTTGGTTGAGGTCAGCCGACGAGTTCGTCGCGCCAACCATCTTTCTTCATTTCTGACTGGAACCAGCGCTGCAGGTGGCTGCGAATGTCCGCAGGGATTTCGCTGAATTGAACCCCATGGTGGCCTTCTTTGTTCGCCCACGCAATCCGCCCGTGCAGTTCAGCCTGAACATTGCTTTCAGGCACGGTAAAACAAATAATTACGTGTTCGCCCTGGCCAAGAATTTTATGGAGGGAAATTGCGGCGCCGCCAAGGCTGATATTCAGCAGATTGGCTTCCATTGATTCCTGACCGTGTTTCAGTTCAACGGGCGCGCTGGTTTGCTTCCGGTAATAGCGTTGCTGTTCCGCGCACAGAGTGCCGACCGCTGTTTCGTTTTCATTCTCACGATATGTTTTGAGCTTGCGCAGAAGCGTGCGCCGGGAAATACCCAGCGCTTCGGCTGCTTTGCCCTGATTGCCGCCGCAGCGATCGATCATGTCAAATACGATTTGCCGCTCCACCTGGTCAAGATCACGATTCAAAGGATTCTTGCCGTAGTTTGGCGTGCTATCGCGATTCAATTTCAGGTCCACGCTGGTGATTTCCACTTGGGCATTCTTCGCCAGCATAATCGCGCGAAAGATGGCATTGCGAAGTTCGCGCACGTTGCCGGGCCACTCATGCGTGAGCAGCGCAGTAACGGCGTCGTTTGAAAAACGCGAATCCGGATGATGCTGATGGAGTATCTGCTCGGCAATCGCCAACAGATCTTCGGGGCGTTCCCGCAGAGGCGGTATTTCCAATTTAAATTCCGCTAGCCGATGATATAGATCATTGCGAAAACGGCCGGCCCGGACCAACTCTTCCAAATCCTGGTTGGTGGCCGCCACCACGCGGACGTTTATGCTGACCTTCTTATTTCCGCCCAGGCGGTAATAAGGTACGCCATCCAATACTCGCAGCAGCTTGACTTGAACTTTGGGGTCGAGGTCTCCGATTTCGTCCAGAAAGAGAGTGCCGCCGTCGGCCATTTCAAAGTAGCCGATTTTCTGTGCGTCAGCGCCGCTGAACGCGCCTTTCTCATATCCAAAGAGTTCGCTTTCAACCAGATGTTCAGGAATAGCAGCGCAGTTTACGTCCACCCATGCTTTGTTACAGCGAAGCGAATGGCTGTGAATGGAGCGGGCAATCATTTCCTTGCCGGTACCAGTCTCGCCGACGATCAACACCGCGGCCGGATGGCACGCTACCAGCTCAACCAGCCGCATCACACGCTTTAAAGCGTCGCTACGAACGATCTGACTGGTCAATTCGCACGGATTGTTAACCGCCGTCGACAAAGCTTCTCCCTTAATATATGCACGCTATGGGCAGACAGCGCGCATTTGTCACTCGTTATCGCCAATGA
>JBARNL010000927.1:0-3147 GCA_049802955.1 Candidatus Angelobacter sp. | reverse complement strand
CTGCTCCTATTCCGCAATGTACCTCCAATCCCTGTGGATAACACAAAACTTATTCAGAGTCTCCTTAGCGTGGAGGTCCTTACATCGTCCAAGAGCTTCGCAGACGAATATGCGGTCGCACACAGTTTCTGGTTGAACTACGTGTTCCGCCTTGCTGACGTTGAGAGCTTTGCCGCGCAGAAAATTGATGCGCAGCAGTTGTTGGACCGCGGCCATATCACCAATGATCAAATCGGTCGCATAACCATGAAGCTGGTCGGTGCCAACTAGACATGGGTGGAGAGCCATCGCGGTAAAGATTTAGCTGCAGGGTTTAGCCCAGGTCGTTTATGGCGCCTGATCGTGCGGTACCACACAGGTGCTGGACGCGCTCATCACGTTTCCTGCGGCATCGCTGGCTGTGCTGGTAATGATGTAAACCCGTCCCGTTCCCGGTCCCAGCCTATCGGCCCGCAATCGCACGGTTCGCGATCCTAGGCCACTGCCGGCAATGGCGATGTCCGGATCCTTCGCGTTCTGCGGCTCGTTGCTCGTGCCGGTTACGCTGAATGAAGTCAGCCCCGAAAGGACATCGACCGCGGAAACCGTGGCTACGGTGACGAACTTCTTGTCCGGCGGCCAAAGAATGCAGCCAGCTGCCGGCAATCCCGAAAGCGCCGGAGGAGTCTTGTCGATATTGATTCCACTCACTGCGGCCGAAGCCGAATTGCCGGCCAGATCAAGACATGTCCCGCTGACCTGCTGATTCATTCCTTCGCTCGACAGTACCGTAGCAACCGGCGGGCTCCCCGGAGCCAGCCCGGAAAGTGCGTCTGAGCAGGCAAAGCTGACGTTCACATCTGTGTTGTTCCATCCGCTTGCGTTGCCGGCAGGCGCGCGCGCTCCCTCGATCAAAGCAGGGGTTTTGTCGATCTTTACTGTGAGGGCGTGCGCAGACTCGACGTTACCAGCGAGATCGGTGGCAAAGAAGCTGAAGTTGGTGATTCCCTCCGTGCTGACAAGGGCGGAGGCCGAGCTGCCAGGGATACTCATTGCGGTGATGGGCTGCCCTCCCGTAGCGCTGAATTTGATCTGCTGTACGCCTGAGCCGCCGGGGTCGTCGGCGGAACTGAGGCTTATTGATATATTGCTGTTGTTCCAGCCATTTGCATTCGCAGGCGGTGCGACAACTGCGATGGTGGTTGGCGGGATCGCGTCAGTCACCACTGTTGTCACAGCTTCCGCCCTGGTCTTCAGATCTTCAGCGTTGCCGACCAGATCACGAGCCGTGCTGAAAAATCCATATGTGTGTCCCGGCTGGCCCGCGAAGGCGGCTGAGGTTGCGATTGATTGAGTCACGAATGGGGAAAATGGGCCGCCATTGTCGGAAACGTAAACCGTAAAGTCCTGGACTCCCGCGCCCACGTCGGTGCCTGCCCATTGCAGTGGAATTGAGCCTGACGATTGCGGAGGCAAATTGACCACATGGCTCTGCGGCGCGTCTTTATCTATGGTATTGAGCCACGTTGGCGTGCTTATCGATGAGTTCGTATCAAAAACTACGCTCGCATGATTTTGAACTCGTGTATCCGTAGGAACCGTTGTTTTCGGCATCACCATGAAGAATGTGCTTCCGCCGATGCCCGGCGGCAAGAAGCCCGCCAAGGGATCGGCTGGCGGTTGGTTCGTAGCAGGGTCAAGCGATTGGAATGCCCAGGTCAGCAGCCCAGTGGATTTTTCCAAATGTGCGTTTATGGCAACCAAAATGTTGATGGCCGGACGAAGATCAGCAGTGGTGGAAAAATCCGTTACTCCAGTAGGCGGAATTACCAATTGGTTTGGTAACGCAATCGGTCCTAGGTTGAAGCTGTTGAGATCGTCCGTCGTGAGATTTAACTGGTCGGTGACAACAACTTTCTGCGCTGGCGCGCTAGCCGTGGCCTCGTTTGTAAAAAACACTGCGTAGCGCAGAGGCGTTTCGCCCGATATGTATTGACCGGTACCCACACCTTGCGAGCCGGCTTTGTCGTTTGGGTCGAAAGGGCCTACAACTTGGCCTGAAGACGGGGCGGATACAACGGACGAGCATGCATTCCCCGAGCGGATCTTAAGGATCTCCATATTGTTCCAACGTGGATCGGCCTGACAGTCAGGATACGTTGGATACTTTTGCGTGTCACCAGAATCGAGACAGGCATTTACGAAGTCGGTCTCTTTTCTCTCAAGGTAAACGGGAATCCCACAGAGTTGAGCTCGCGGCAGACCTTCTAATACGTTTATAGCCACCCCCCAGTCACCTAAAGCGGACGTAAGGAGCGCATTTACGATGTCGACAAAATCTTGTAAGCTTGCTGCTTTGGCAGCGTTCACCTGCATCAAGAACAAAGCTAGAAGTACCACAGCGCGCCATATTCGGATTGTATTCACTCTTCGGCTCTTCATCTAGACACCTCTGTTTTTCAAAAATCTCAATTCTGGTTGGGAAGGCTTATTGTGGCACTAAGCCGAAACGGCAGGAACACGTCTACACCCAGGGTCGGTGTGGTCACGGTCAGCACAATCGCAGATGAGCTCTGTGTCGCCACAACGGGAACGGAAAAACCACGTAACATAGCCCCTTTGATTTGTCCGTCTTGGTACAAAGGCACTTCCCCGTTCGAAAGAGTCCACGTCAAGTTCGTAGGCACCTCTGCTGAAACCAAAATCCCGGCCGCATCTACATTCCCCCGATTTCCGTAAACCACGTAATAGCTTTGTGTTGCTCCACCGCGCGCGTTCCGCAGGCCGACAATATCTACCCACATATTGGGCGCACCGCCCGGCTCAACCGTGAACGCCTGCGGATCGCTCGCGCTCCCTCCATCCGGATTGGTCACGATCACGTCACAGGTCTCAGTAGCGCTTCCTGCCAAGGCGAAGGTACCGGTAATAGTTCGCCCGTCTGAAGTCACAGTTGTATTCGTGGCGATAATGTCGGCCTGGCCAGTGCAAACCAGCTTCATGGTTGCATTTGCCTGAAACCCGCTCCCCACGACCCTAGCTGTGACATTGCCAGCATTTCCACCCAGCTTCGGCAACACACCGGCAATGGAAATCGCCGCCCGATTTGCACGCGCAATCTTCGCAATGAAGGCGTCGGCTGGACCGGCGCCGCCGCCAGAGTTTATC
>JBARNL010000926.1:0-2784 GCA_049802955.1 Candidatus Angelobacter sp. | reverse complement strand
GCATAGGAATCCCATCCTTGATGGGATAGGTGCGGCCGCAGGCGGTGCATTGCAATGAAGATTCATCTTCAGCCAGCTTCAGCGGCTTGCGGCATGTCGGAACCGGGCAGGCCAGCGCATCCAGAATTTGCTTGAGCATCATCTTTCTATTTTAGAGCACAATGTCGTCGCGTCGGCCCGGGTGTACCTTTGCATTTTTTGTGGTTAAGATAATTGTTCCCATGAATACTATGGCTGCCACCATCCTTGACGGTAATAAAATCGCCACGCAGATCAAGGCCGAAGTCGCTGAAGAGGTACAAAAGCTGAGCGCCGCCGGCATCCGGCCAGGACTTGCGGTGATTCTGGCAGGGCATAATCCGGCCTCAGAGATTTACGTGCGTAACAAGGTCAAATCCTGCCAGCAGCTTGGCATGCTGAGTGAAAATTTGACACCGCCAGATTCCGTCACCACGGCTGAGCTGTTACAGATGATCGATGAGTTGAACAATCGAGACGAAATTGATGGCATTCTAGTGCAGCTGCCTTTGCCTCCGCAGGTGGATTCCAAAAAAGTGTTGCTGGCGGTCTCTCCGGAAAAAGATGTGGACGGATTCCATCCGGTGAATGTGGGCAATCTTTCCACGCAGCGACCGGGGTTGGTGCCATGCACTCCGGCTGGCGTGATTGAGATTCTGCGCCGTAGCGACATTGCCATTGAAGGCCGCAACGCCGTCGTGATCGGGCGAAGTGACATAGTGGGCAAGCCGGTAGCCATGCTGCTGCTGAACAATAACGCCACCGTCACAGTCTGCCACTCCAAGACAAAAAATATCGCGCAGATTGCGCGCCAAGCGGACATTCTGGTGGCCGCCATCGGCAAGGCCGGTTTTGTGACGGAGGACTTCGTCAAGCCCGGTGCCACGGTAATCGACGTGGGAATTAACAAAATCACAGACCGCAAGGAGTTTGAGAAGTTTTTTGCTGGCGATCCGGCGCGAGAAAAATCGTTTGCGGAAAAAGGCTCGACTCTGGTCGGCGATGTTGACCCTCATACCGCTGCTACAGCGGGTGCGATTACGCCAGTGCCGGGTGGAGTTGGTCCGTTGACGATTGCCATGCTCATGGCGAACACGGTTAAGGCGTGCAAGATGCGTCGCGGGCCAGAGCGGCAGGCGCGGAGCTAGCGGGTGCTGCGCGTCGGCCTTACCGGCGGAGTGGCATGCGGAAAATCCACAGTGGCCAAAATGTTCGCCGATCTGGGGGCCAAGATCGTAGATGCCGACGCCATCGCGCATGAGCTTTATCGTCCCGGTCACCCAGTGCTGGAAGATCTTGTTAAGCATTTTGGCGCGGAAATCTTAAAGCCAGATGGCGAATTGGATCGCGCGAGGCTGGCCACGCTGGTGTTTGACGGCGGACGCGTTGAAGAGCTAAATAAAATTGTGCATCCTGCCGTGATCCGGCAGCAGGACCAATGGATGCGCGCGCTGGGCGAAAGCGATCCTTACGGGGTCGCCATTGTGGAAGCGGCATTAATTTTGGAGGCAGGAGTCAAAGATCGTTTTGACCGCATCATGGTAGTGACCTGCAAACCGGCGCAAAAGGTCGCAAGGTTTGCTCAGCGCAGTGGTATGAGCGCTAACGCAGCGCAGGCTGACGTTGAGCGCCGCACCAAAGCGCAGATGCCCGACGAAGAAAAAGCACGGCGCGCTGATTTTGTGATCGACAACTCCGGCTCAGTCGAGGAAACGCGGCATCAGGTGCAGCGAATCTATTCTGAGTTAAAGGTCTTGGCCGAGCGGCTCAGTTTTGACAGGTGAGAGATGAAGTCCTTACGTCCAATTCTGCTCGCATTTCTGTTGGTCCTTACTTTTTACTTTGTTACCACACGCATGAGCGGCCCGGATGGCCCTTCCTGGGTAACCCGGCCTTCGCACGTTGAACTTACCCAGGCTGCCGGGCCAGCCAATTTCGACGCAGAAGAGCAAAACAATATTGCCGTTTATAAGAAAGCGCTTCCCGCGGTTGTGAATATCACTTCAACCGCCGTTGCCTATGACTTTTTTTACGGCGCTGTGCCGCAACAAGGCATGGGGTCCGGATTTGTGATCGATACGGAAGGCCATATTCTTACCAACTATCATGTGGTGGAAGGCGCCCGCCAGGTTGAGGTCACCACCAGCGATAAGAAGAAATACAAAGCTCAGATCATAGGCACTGACCCGGTGCATGACCTGGCGGTGATCCAGATCCCCAACAAATCCGTGCCGCAGGCGGAAATTGGCGATTCCAAAAGCCTGGTTGTGGGGCAAAAGGTTTATGCCATTGGAAACCCGTTTGGCCTGAGCGGCACCATGACCCGCGGTATTATCAGCTCCATTCGCTCCCTGAAAGGCCAGCGCGGGTTCATTGACGAGGCCATCCAGACCGACGCGGCCATCAATCCAGGAAATTCTGGCGGGCCGCTGTTGAATGCGCGCGGCCAGGTCATCGGCATCAATACCATGATTTTGACTGGCGGAGTGGAACAGAGCGCCGGAATCGGCTTTGCCATCCCAATTAACACCGCCAAAGCCGTGCTGGACGATCTAGTGCACCTGGGACGGGTCCGCCGGCCGGAACTCGGCGTCCGAACCATTCCAATAGGCCCTGAACTAGCCGACCAGCTGGGACTCGCAGGGGATTCGGGTTTGTTGGTTGTGGATGTAGTGCCAGGCAGCGCCGCCGATCGCGCCGGTCTGCGGGCAGGCACCCAGAAAGCTTATCTGGGAAATTACCCCATCATGCTTGGCGGCGATCTGC
>JBARNL010000925.1:0-8266 GCA_049802955.1 Candidatus Angelobacter sp. | reverse complement strand
GATAAAGAAAGTCCTGCGAGTTAGGCCCCAGTCGAACTCCGGTAAACGCGTGGCCCGGCACGATCACGATGACGGGTTTCATGCCAAGATTCTCTACGGCGGAAGCATAAGCGACACTCACGTCAATGCAGTTGGCATTGCTGAGCTCCAGCGTCTCTCGCGGCAGGCGGATGCGTTCCGTTTCATCAGGATAATTTCCGAACGTATAAATACTGCTTACGTAACTGATGCCTGAACGGCGCATAGCTGTAAAAATTGCCGCAGCCTGGGCGCGCACCTGCTCGGTTAAATCGATACCCGGCACAACGTTATAACCACGCATGCGTCCGCCGGGAATCAGGCGTTCCGCGCGCGCCACGAGTTGCAGGATTTTCTCGTCATGTGGCGTCACCCAACGGGCCAGCAGCTGCGCATTAGCGAATTTCCTGCCCCAGAAAAAATCAGAAGCACTATGGATAAAAACAGGGCGCTGTTGCGCAAACGTGTGTCCCGTCAGCGGGTCTTGAACTTCCACTACCAGCGTGGCGGGATGGATCTCGCCATTCTGATATGCATTGGGCAGCAATTCAGGATCGAGATTGAAAGTCCTGACCTCATGGGGGCCGATTACGGCAGTCTGGCGCAGCTCCGCGCTCCAGCCCCTGACTTCTGTGGAAATGATTTGCAAAACCGCCTTGTCCGATGTGTTGGCAATGCTTAGGACTGCGAGGGGCCAGTAGTCCGCGGCATGCGCGGAAGCTAGCGCGGGAAATATTTCGCCGCGTCCGGGCATATTGAGTTGATATTGCATCTGCAATGGCGAGGCGGGGCCGGAGCTCACCTGCATCTTTGCCGGTAGAGGAGGATCGGGCAGAGGCTTGAGCGCCAATTTAGTGACAAATATCCACGTCCAGGCCAGCGCGCCTCCCAGCCCTAGCGTTGTGCACAGAAAGATCCACGCCAGCACACGCGCAGCTCTTCCTGATTTTCTGGAGTCCGCCATCTAATAAATTGGTTGACCAAGAGAGCTGATGGGTTGTAACAACTTTTCCATTGAATCAGGCAACCGTTGTTTTTTCAGCGGGTTGACACTACAACTTTGTTATCGACAAAGGCCACAGCTTCTTCAAGTATTTCCTGGACCAGCTCCGGCGATGAAGCTTCCACATAAATACGCATCAGGGGCTCTGTCCCGGAAGACCGCAGCAGCACCCAGGCGTCTGCGCCTTTATCTTCGATAGGTGCGTCGAGAAAGAACTTGATGCCGTCCAGGTTTTCCTTACGTAATACTTTGTAGCGCCCCAGGGACGTTGTTTCACTACTGCCCGCGCGCGAGATCGCGGCATCTTTAACTTCGTTAGGAATCCGCAGGTCGCGTCGCGCATAATAATGCGGGCCGTATTCAGATTGCAGCGCGGCCACCAGCTGGCCCAGGCTCTTGCCTTCATCGGCCATCACATTGGCCAACAGCAGGGCATTGAGCAGCCCGTCGCGTTCCGGCAGATGACGCTGGAAACCAATGCCGCCGGATTCTTCACCGCCAATCACAATCTGCCTTTCCAGCATCAGGTCGCAGATATATTTGAAGCCGATGCCACATTCCAGCAGCGTGCGTCCATGCTTGGCCGCAATGCGATCGAGCATGCGTGTGGTGTTGAACGCTCGCGCCACGTCGCCCGGCCAATCCTTGTGCCGCGTCACCACCCATTGCAGCAGGATGGAAAAGATTTTGTGTGAATCCACAAAGCTGCCGTCTTCCGCTGCCGCCCCAATACGGTCGGCATCGCCATCGGTAATAAAAGCCGCGTGGCACTTTTCCTTGACTACAATTTCCTGGGCTGTGCGCACATGCGGCTCAATTGGCTCAGGATTGATCCCAGGAAAAAGTGGGTTGACCTCACTGCGAATCTGCACATGCTGAATGCCGCGCTTCTGGAATATCTCCGCCAGCACGTTGCGTCCCGCGCCATACATGCAGTCGATGGCAAACTTGAAATTAGCTTTCGCGATCTTGTCCAGGTCGGCGAACTTGCAAATGGCCTCGACATACGGCGTCTTGAAATCGGCTTCTTCAACCTTGGCAATCTTGCCTTTCGGCATGGCTCCTTCGCGTACATAGCTTTCAATCTGCTTGATAATTGCCGGCGTAGCTGACCCGCCATAGGTGGCCTTGAACTTTACTCCATTCCAGTCCCAGGGATTATGGCTGGAGGTGATCATGACGCCGCCTGCCGTCTTCAGGCTGCGAACCGCATATGACAGCGCTGGCGTGGGCGTGTAGTCATTGGAAAGCTTGATGGAAATCCCCGCGGCGGCAAGCACCTCTGCGGCAGCTTGGGCAAAACGGCGAGAGCCATAGCGCGTGTCATAGCCGATAACCAGCCCGCGGCTGGGATCCTCATTCTTTAAGACGTAAGCGGCAATGGCCCCGGCGGCCCGGCGAACATTTTCAAACGTGTAATCTTCGGCAATAATGCCGCGCCAGCCATCGGTGCCAAATTTAATTTGCTCTGCGGCCATTCGTCCTTTCTAGATCAGCTCAGTCAATTTCTTCTCATTCAAGTATTTCACAATTTTCCCTACCTCCTGAGAATGCTCGCGCGTGGTGACAAGAATTGCGTCATCGGTTTCAACCACAACAAGGTTATGAACGCCAACCGCGGCAACAAATTTATCGGGCGCATAAACATAATTGCCGGTAGCATTCAGGGCAAAAGAATTCTTGCCGTGCACCACATTTGTGTCGTCTTCCTTTTGCAAAGCCGCGTGATGTTCGTATAAAGCGGCCCATGATCCCAGATCGTTCCAGCCAAAATCGGCGCGCAGGCAGAAAAGCTTGGACGAGTGCTCGCCCTTGGCTGAGCGCGGTTCCAAAACAGCATAATCAATGCTGATGTTTTCGCACCTGGGATAAAGCTGCACAAATACTTTATCGAAGTCTTTGGTTCCCCACGCTGCGGCAATCTGTTCAAGATAAGGCGCTGTTTCCGATAAATGCTCGCGCAAAGCCCGAGTAAGGGTGCGCGCGCTCCAGACAAAGATGCCGCTGTTCCAGTAATAATTTCCGGCGCTCATAAACTCTTCCGCACGCTGCTGGTTCGGCTTTTCCGTGAACCTTTTTACCCGAAACAGCTCTGACTCAAGCTTTTCTCCGGTCTCAATATACCCGTAACCGGTTTCAGCGCGGGCAGGTTGTACTCCCATGACCACAATGTTGTCCTCGCGAGTGGCAATTTCAATGGCGCGCTGGACGACTTTGCGAAACTTTTTCTCGTCGCCAATTACATGATCCGCGGGAAACATGCCGATGATGGCGTCTGGAGCGATTCTTTCCAGCAGAAACGCTCCCAGTCCAATGGCCGGGGCGGTGTTACGGGCCTCTGGCTCCGTTACAACCTGCCGCGAAGGAATCGACGGCAGCTGCCGCTGAATTTCTTCCGCCAGAAACTCATTGGTGATGACCCAAAAATCTTTTTCACTCCCCAGCGGAAGCAGGCGTTCCATGGTTTTCTGGATCATGGTCTGTTTACCGTCGAGCGCCAGCACCTGCTTGGCCTGCTTGCGACGGCTTCGCGGCCAGAAGCGTGTCCCGCTGCCGCCGGCAAGAATCACTGGAAAAAATGGCTGTTTCGTCACAAGCACCCACAGGGCAGAAGCCCGACTTTTCAACGTGCCGCGAAAATAGGCTTGCTCGCTTAACGCTGAAGCGTTGAGAAACTCTTTTCTAATAATACAGTCGCGGGTTGTTCCACTTTCTCTGCTGGAAGTGACGCGCAGAGAAATTCGATCTCCCACTGTGGTCTCAGCAAAAAACTTTCCACGGCAGCAGGGATCACCACTGTTTCTCCAACGGCAAAAGTTACTGGGGCCGCGCCAACGGTTTCAATCACACCGCATCCGCGCGTCGCCACAAGACACCATACGCTGCTTCTGGCGTGCCGTGGCCGCCGGAACTCCCACGGTCGCTTCATCTTGAAATGGTCGATGATGAAACACGGCGAAGTCACAAGATTGACCTGCTCTTTTCCGTGCTCGATTTGAACAGGCCCTGCAATGGCCTTTCCAGCATGCGTCCGTTCTTTGGTAGCCCGCAAACCGTCCTCAATATGCAGTTCACGCGGACGGCCATAATCATAGAGCCGGTAGGTAGTATCGGAGTTTTGCTGAGTTTCAACGATGACCGCGCCACCGCCAATCGCATGGACAGTGCCGGCATCCACGTAAATCATGTCGCCTTCATGGATATCAATCCAGTTCAGTAAATGCTCCATGCGCGTTTCGCGAATCGCGGCTTTGACTTCCGCTTTACTGATTCCAAGCTTCAATCCCAGCCCGATCTGGGCTCCGCGGTCGGCCCGCAGAACATACCAGCATTCCGTCTTGCCGCAAGGCTGGCCAACTTTTGCGGCCACCTCATCGTCCGGATGCACCTGCACAGAAAGCTTATCCTGAGGAAACAGAAATTTGATCAGCAGCGGAAAGCGGGTTGCATCCCGAGCCGCATCGCCCAAAAATTGTTTGCCGAATTGTTGCGCCATTTCAGCGAGACTCCGGCCGGCAAGTGGGCCGTTGGCAACCGTGCATTTATCTCCGGTGAGCCATGCTTCGCCAATGGGGTCGCCTGTAATTTCGCGGGCGTAAAACGGTTTAAGATCGCGAGTACCCCAGACGCGCTCGTGAAACTGTGGTTGCAACAATAATGGATAAAGATCGGGCATGCGAGTTTTGGGCGGCCGTGGTGCGATGAGACCTGAAAATCTTAGACTCGTAAATCAGGCTGAGCGTTGTCCAGCAGCTTGGGTCGTTGACCCAAGCTGCTGAGTATCAGCGTCTAGCGGTTCGCTTGCGAATCGCGGGCCTTTAGGCAGACGTTCATTGCGTTAGCAATGAAGGCAACTCTCAGACGTCTGGTTATCTAAACGGAACCTAGCCCGGCTTAAAGTTTCCCGAACCACTCCTGCATGCGCTCCATACCACGCTCAATTTCCGTAGGTGAGGTCGCATATGACAGGCGAATATGCTCGCGGGTTCCAAAAGCCTCACCTGGGACTGTAACCACATGGGCCTCATGCAGCAGGCGTTTGGCCACATCGGCCGCCGAATTGACCCCGGACTTACCAAAATAGGCTGAGACATTGGGATAAACGTAAAACGCCCCTTCCGGCTTTACGCAGGTCACGTCCGGGATGAGGCTGAGATGGCCGAGGGTAAGGTCGCGCAGCTGGATGTAATCCTTCTTCATTTTCTCTACGCAATCCTGCGGGCCGGTAACGGCGGCCAGGCCGGCCATCTGGACCATGTGCGCAGTGCTTGAAGTGCTCTGGCTTTGCAGCTTGGTCATCGCGTTGATGATCGGGCCAGGAGCCATTGCGTATCCCAGCCGCCAGCCGGTCATGGCATACGTCTTGGAAAGCGAGCCCACAATCACCAGGTGCTGTTTCACGTCTGTGACTGAACCGGCAGAGAAGCGCCGTGGAGTGAAATTCAGGTAAACGTAGCATTCATCGGCTATGACATAAATACCGCGCTGGTGCGCGAGACGCAGAATCGCCGAAAAATCGGCGGGAGCCAGCACCGCTCCGCTGGGATTGTTTGGCGTGTTGATGATGATGGCGCGCGTCCGTGGGGTGATTTGGCGCTCAATCATCTCCGGCGTCAGCCGGAAGTTCTCAGCTTCGTCCGTGTCGACAAAAACACACTTACCGCCCGCGTATTCAATAATGTCTTTGAATGAAACCCAATAAGGGACCGGGACAATCACTTCGTCACCGTGGTCCACCAGCACTTGCAGCGCGTTAAACAGAGCAAGCTTTCCGCCGGTGGAAACCATGCATTCACTGGGCTGGTACATAGAACCCAAATCCGCTGCGTGGCGCCTGACAATTGCGGTGCGCAAGTCCTGAATTCCCGCCACAGCGGTGTAACGCGTGCAATTATTATTGATGGCGGTGATGGCCGCTTCCTTAATGTGCTGCGGCGTGGGAAAATGCGGTTCGCCCGCGCCAAACTCCACCAGATCGGCCCCATTAGCTTTGAGCTGTGCCGCCTCGGCGACTACCGCCATGGTGGCGGAAATTTCAATACGATTAATGCGGTCACTAAACTGTTTTACTGCCGGAAGCGTCGCCATTCTCTACCTCCTTTAAAGTGTGGCTGCAGTGCCATGGAATTTTTCCCGCAGCCGTTGTTCCACCAGTTCCGGCACCAGCCCGCGCACGGAACCCCCAAGGCGAAAAATCTCTTTGACCAGCCGCGAACTCAAATAGGAATATGCTTCCGCGGGCATCATAAACACGGTTTCCAGTTGCGGCTGCAGTTTGCGATTCATCAGGGCCATCTGCAACTCATACTCGTAATCGCTGATGGCGCGGATGCCGCGCAGCACCGCCTTGGCCTTCTTCTGCATGGCGTAATCCACCAGCAGCCCTTCAAAAGCTTCCACGCGGACATTGTCGTAGTGCTTGATCATCTCTTGCAGCATCTCTAGCCGTTCCTCCAACGTAAAGAGCGGATCTTTTTCGGAGTTGCGCAGGATCGAGACAATCAATTCGTCAAATATCTTGCTGCCGCGCTCAATCAGGTCAAGATGACCGTTGGTGAGCGGATCAAACGAACCGGGATAGATGGCGCGTACCAAATTCACTTGAGTTCCTGATTGTGGCGGACACCTGATTTTATTCCGGAATGAGTCACCGGGCAATGTGGGAATCCAGGCATTTATGCGGCTAAAACCTGCAAGTGCCGCAAGACAAGGTTTCACTCAGAATAAATCGGTCCCGGTACCTCCCTCTGCATTCGCTTTACATCTCACAGATCAGGCGAGTATGGTTAACTTGCCAGTAAAGCCCCTCTTTTTGAAGGATCTAATCACTAGCATGCTAGCCAAGCCATCGCGCAGTGAAGAAACGCTGTTATTTGCAAAAAACTTTCTCCAACATCCCAGAATGCTGGGTTCATTGATCCCGAGCTCCCGCTTTCTGATTGACCGCCTGCTCAGCCGGGTGGACTGGAAGCGCGCTAAAACCATTGTGGAATATGGACCTGGCGTGGGCACCATTACCGCACATATTCTCTCCCGGATGTCCCCCGACGCGCGTCTTGTCGTCTTTGAGATGAATGAAGACTTCGTTCATTATCTCGCTCGGACGTTTCCCGATCCCCGGCTCCATGTGGTCCACGGCTCTGCGGAAAGCGTCCAAAAAGAACTGGATCGCCTGAAGCTGGACGGCGCAGACTACATCATCTCCGGGATTCCCTATACCACCATGCCGGTGGAATTGCGGGAGAAGATCATGCGTGAGTCGCGCGAAGCCCTGAACCCCGGCGGCGCCGCGCTGGTTTACCAGTTCACCCGCGCCGTGTTGCCGTACCTGAGAAGCCACTTCCACCAGATTGACCAGGATTTTGAGCCGCGCAACATCCTGCCGGCGCGGCTGTTTTATTGCACGTAAGGCTCTCGGCTAGCCCTGCGTCAGTCATCTCCGATAAATCGTCCGTTTTCATGGTTGATAAGGCTTTCGGCTCTTTTTCGATCACGGCGATGTCGCGCTTGTATCTGTGATGACGTGCTGAGCGCATTGACGATTGGCTTGCCGCCGACAAATTGCCAGATGTACGCGTCAAAGGTGCCGAATTCTTTCTGCACCGTCAGAAACGCCCGCGCGTTCTGCACCGTTGCCGCAATCTTCAGCCGATTACGAACGATACCTTCATTCGCCATCAACTGCTTCAACTTTGCTGCATCGTAGCGTGCAATGGTTTTAGGATTGAAGTTGCTGAAAACGCGTCTGTAAGCATTGCGCTTGGCCAGAATCGTTGACCAGCTCAGACCTGCTTGCGCACCTTCAAGGATCAAAAACTCAAACAGCACGCGATCATCGTGCTGAGGTACGCCCCATTCCACGTCATGATAGACGATCATCGCCGGAGTAGTGGCCCAGGAACAGCGTTGCCTTTCGTCGGGTGCCGCTGGCTGCGCGTTTTTTTGGGCCATGGATTACCGCGCCTGACCGGCCAAAACGCGGGCTGCCACTGGAGTCATTTCAACTTCCATGCCGCTGAGTACAGCGTTGCCGGAAAGTGGATCGCGGCGATTTTCGTCCATCAGCGCGTTCAGATTGGCGCCGGGGTTCGCGGCGGCAACTTCCAGATGTGTGCCCGGTTGGTCGTGTCCCCACCCGTGCGGCAAGCTGACGACTCCGGGCATCATTTCGTCGCTAATCTCCACTTGCGCTTCAATGGAGCGGCCGCCATGCTCGATACGCGCCCTGTCGCCATCCTCCAGGCC
>JBARNL010000924.1:0-2799 GCA_049802955.1 Candidatus Angelobacter sp. | reverse complement strand
GTGTCGAAGATATCGAGTTCCGCGCCCTGGACGATGTAAATAATGTTGCGGCCGGAGATAGGCTGGAAGCCGGTGACGTCAAAGTTCTGGCGGAAAGCTGCCTCTGTGGGAAAAACGGCGGTGGATGTGCCGGTATTAAAGATAGACAGGCAACCGCGAACGGTATTGGCCGCCGTGCCAGGATCGACCGTGCATCCGAGCGCCCCAATATAAACGCGGTTATTGGCGAAAGACATCTTTTCGTGGTCGCCGTCGGTAATCGGGATGGCAGTTCCGGCAGTGAACGCGCTGGTATTAATCACGGTGAGGGCGCCGCAGCGAGAGAGCGGGCAAATTACTCCGGCAGGGAGTGAGGTGGGAGTTCCAGCCACGTACAGGTTGGTGCCGTTCATCAGCCCAACGGTGGCTCCGGAAACGGGAATCGGCGCGCTGAAAACAGCCGGTGTGTTGGTGAAATCGGCAAAGACCACGCTGGCGGCGGTCCCACCGCATTCAGCGCCGCAGTTCAGGATGAAAGCCTGAGTCTCACTGCCATTGAATACGGCGGTAACGGGTTGGTCAAGGTGCGCTGCGTCAGTAACGCTCGTGACCGCCGCGGTAGCGGTATCGACCACAAAAAAGGTGTTGGTGTTGGGCGGAACCTGGCCTTGCGGATCGGGAAAAACCAGCAGCTTGGTTCCATTGGGACTCATCACCAGACGGCGGGCATTGCCAATACGAATGACCGGACGAGCGACGCCGGTAGTGGTGTCCACAGACTGCACGAAGCCGAAGTTACGCATGGCTGCCCAGGCATTTTTGCCGTCGGGACTGATGGCGATGTCAAAAGGTTGATCGCCTATCGGCGCCTGGAAAGTTACCGCTTCCGTTGCGTTATCGATAATCGTGATCAGGCTGCCGGCGCTGTCCATTGCGATGGTTGTCCCGCCGGCGGTAAGCATTTTGGTGGGAGAAGAAGCGGCCAGGACTTTGGTGCTAAGCACGTCTTTTTGCGCATCCACAACGGTCACCGTGCCGCCGTTGGTGTTGGAAAGCAATACTCGCTTTTTCAGCCCGGTTGGCTTGGGTGCATTATTGCTGCTGCTGGAACCGCCGCAGCCGGCCGTCGCCAGGGCAAGACTTGCAACCAAAAAGTATGAAAGATAGCTGTTTCGCCGCATTCTTTATTAGACCGTTTCCTCTTACGAGCCGCGCCAAATGATGTTGAAATCGCGATTATAACAGAGCCGTTTTCAAGCGCCTTGGAGCTGCCAGCCGCGTGCTGATCGTGCATTTACCGCAACTTGCGCCGAGACAAGGATCTCCTCGGCCATCCACAGAACGCACCGGAATGCGCTCCATGCACCAAATCTTGCCACTCCCTGCGGGCGAATGGCGTTGACTGAACAGGCTAAGGTATTCTGACAGTAGCAATATTCCAGACCAACAATGTCGAACGATCTACTAACCCGGTTGAAACAAGGTCCTGTACTTTGCGACGGCGCAATGGGCACGCTGCTCTACGCCAAAGGCGTGTTCATCAACAAGTGTTATGACGAGCTGAACCTCACACAGCCCGACCTGATTCGCGGCATCCACCAGGAATACATGAATGCCGGGGCGGAGATTATTGAAACCAATACTTTCGGCGGCAACTCTTTTCGGCTGGCCCGCCATGGTTTAGCGGACAAGGTTGAGGAAGTCAATCGCAAAGGCGCGGAGCTGGCGCGCGAAGCCGCTGACGCTTTCAACCTCAAGAAAGCCGCGAACGTTCTGGTGGCGGGATCGATTGGCCCTCTGGGACTGCGCATTGAGCCGCTGGGCAAGACGTCGCGTGAGGAAGCGCGCGCTTCATTTCGCGATCAGATCACCGCGCTCGTCGCAGGCGGCGTTGACGTGCTCATGCTGGAAACGTTCGGCTATCTGGAAGAGCTGCATCAGGCCATTCTGGCGGCGCGGGAAATTGCGCCGGACAAGCCGCTGGTAGCGCAGGTCACTATCGACGAAGACGGCAACTGCCTTGACGGCGCCAGCCCTGAGACTTTTACCACCAAGCTGCATGAGTGGGGGCCGGACGTGATTGGCTGCAACTGCAGCGTTGGTCCGGTGGCAATGCTGGAAGCTATTGAGCGCATCCGCCGGCTTACTGACAAGCCGCTGGCCGCGCAGCCCAACGCGGGTATCCCGCGCAGCATTGAAGGCCGCAACATCTATCTGTGCTCGCCGGAATATATGGCCAGCTACGCGCGAAAGTTTGTAAATGCCGGCGTGAACCTGGTGGGCGGATGTTGCGGAACAACGCCGGAGCACATCAAGTCAATGAAGTCGGCACTGCGCATGTCTGACGCCAAGGGCAAGCCGGGAGGCTTTCGGGTAATCACTGAAGCCAAGCACGAATCCAGCATTGCGCCGCCGCCTCTGGCACAACGTTCCAATCTGGGCAAAAAGCTGGCTGCCGGTGAGTTTGTAACTTTGGTAGAGATCGTTCCACCCAAGGGTATCGACTTCCGCAAGGAAGTGGAAGGCGCAAAGTTTCTGAAAGCCGCGGGCATTGACGCCATCAATATCCCGGACAGCCCGCGCGCTTCTGCCCGCATGAGCAACATGGCCCTATGCCTTCTGGTGCAGCAGCAGGCCGGGATAGAAACGGTTTTGCACTTTACCTGCCGTGATCGCAACGTGCTGAGCATGCAGTCTGAGTTGCTGGGCGCCTTCACCACAGGACTGCATAACCTGATCTGTATCACCGGTGATCCGCCCAAACTGGGCAACTATCCTGACGCTACTGCGGTCTTTGACGTGGATGCAATCGGCTTGGTG
>JBARNL010000923.1:0-5811 GCA_049802955.1 Candidatus Angelobacter sp. | reverse complement strand
TTATGCCAACAATTGCAATTAGCAGCGGGCCTACCTTTGGCGATGAGCGCGGCTTCCCACAGGGACGCGGCGATACTACTTCCGTGATTGCCGATAATGTCAGTTATGTGATGGGACGCCACTCGCTGAAGTTCGGGACGGAGTTCCGTGACTTCAAGAATGCGAACTTTAATGGTGATCCGGGACAACTAGTGTTCAATAGCGCCAATGACTTCATTAATGGCCAGGTTGATTCCTCTGCCAGAACGATCGGCAACGTAGCCAATCGCATTAATGAGAATGCGCTCGACTTCTATGCCATGGACAGCTTTAAATTCAAGCCTTACCTGACAGTCGAACTAGGCTTGCGTTATGCCTGGAATATGACGCCCTCTGAAGGCGAAAACAGGTTTGTAAACTTTGTTCCCGGCGGCGCGACTGGCAGCATGCTGGTACCAACTTCAGAACCTTATGGGCAGAATAATAAAAACTTCCAGCCGCGCCTGGGCTTTGCCTGGGACGTGTTTCACAGTGGCCGGTCAGTGCTTCGCGGCGGTTACGCTTACCAGGTCGACCAGCCGATTACCGGAATTGTAACTGGCCTTACGTCCAACCCACCGTTTGCATTGCCGATCAGCATTGCCACGGCACAGACGTTTGCCGCGTTGCCGACGCTATTTAACGGCACGCCCAGCAGCGTCGCTCCGCTTTTTGTTGATCCGAATTTTAAGAACGCAAACGTGCAGTCCTGGAACCTGAATGTCCAGCAGCAGATCGCCCGGAACTCATCCGTAATGATCGGCTACTTCGGCAACAAGGGAACCCACCTTGAAAATGATATCAACGCAAACCAGACGACGCTCTTGGGACAGGTTGGCACCGGCGCGACGAACCTGAACCTGCCATTCCAGAGACTTTCACCGAGCAGTCCGTTCTTGCCGAACGTGCCGTTGGCGGCTTCCATCACCGAGCGCGAGAGCGGCAGCAACTCCATCTACAACGCCCTTTGGGTAACTGCGACGCAAAGGACTGCGCACGGGTTGCAGTTCAACGGGTCGTACACCTATTCGCACTCAATTGACGATGTTTCGCGGAATAATGCCGGTATTCAGGTCCAAAATAGCAATGACATCTTCCTTAGCCGTGGCAGCTCCGATTTTGATGCTCGTCATCGTTTCGTAGCGAACGCTATCTATGATCTGCCCTTCAAGGGCAACCGTTTGGTCAGTGGTTGGGAAATCGCGCCCATCTTCTCCTGGCAGACGGGCAACCCGTTTAACCTGGTTGCATTCAACTCGTCCAGCTTCAATGGTGTTGGCAATACGATTACTCTCAATGCCAGCGCTCCAATCCAGACTAGCGGCAATCCATTAGGACAGTGGATATCCAATCCTAATGTGTTGTCAGTTCCTTGCACCTTGACTACCACGAGCACCACAAAAGCACCAACCTGTGTTCCCGGCACTCTGACACTTGGCAATGTGGGCCGCAATAGCGTATACGGACCTGGATTCACGAATATGGACTTGAGCTTCGCTAAGAACACGAAGATCACCGAAAGGTTGAATCTGCAGATTCGTGCCGACGCATTCGATGTGTTCAACCACCCGAACTACGGCCAACCTGGCGGGTCCGGAGGTTTTCTGGCCGCGTCTCTGCAGCCACTCGTT
Organism: Candidatus Angelobacter sp.; assembly: GCA_049802955.1. Lineage (GTDB taxonomy): Bacteria > Acidobacteriota > Terriglobia > Terriglobales > Acidobacteriaceae > Angelobacter. The sequence continues at coordinate 4,162 of JBARNL010000923.1, read as the reverse complement.
CCGGTCACTTCTAACCCAGCAACGAACAACCCCGGCAATCAGTTCTCAACCTTTTCCACTATTGGCAGCACTCGCTTTCCGAACGGCGACTCCGGTTCTTCTCGCCAGTTGCAGTTCGCCGTCAAATTTCAGTTCTAACCAGTTCCAATTTAAAAGCGCACCGGCTTCGGCCGGTGCGTTTCTTTTTTGGTAGAAGCCCGAAACAGTAGTAGAACCCAGCCCTGCCACGTCCGCATGGGATTGAGCCGCCCAGTTGCCTCCGAGCCGCCTGCATCAGGGCAGCAGTAAGTTGATGCAGGAGCAGGTCCTCCGCTCAGGATTTCGGCAGCAGGCTCTGACGCCTGCTGTACGCCTCAAGGTTGGAGCGAAGCGACATAAAAAGAGCCCTCGCATTTCTGCGAGGGCTAAAAGTTAGAAGCTACAGCTTATGAATTACATTCCCGGATAGCCGCCGCCGTGCTCGCCGCCGCCGGCCGGAGCTTTCTTGTCTTCCGGAACGTCGGAGACCAGAGCTTCAGTGGTCAGCATCAGAGCAGCGATGGAAGCCGCGTTCTGCAGGGCGGTGCGGGTCACCTTGGTAGGATCAATCACGCCGGCCTTAACCAGGTCCTCAAACTTATCGTTTTGAGCGTTGTAACCATAGTTATTGTCTTTTGAGTCGCGGATCTTGCCCACAACGATTGCACCCTCTTCGCCGGAGTTGGCGACGATCTGGCGCAAAGGCTCTTCCAGGGCGCGACGCACGATTTCCGCACCGGTTTCCTCATCGTCATTCTTGAACTTAAGTTCATCCAGGGCAGCCTGGCAACGGACCAGGGCAACGCCGCCGCCCGGGACAATGCCTTCTTCCACGGCAGCGCGGGTCGCGTGCATTGCGTCTTCCACGCGGGCTTTCTTTTCCTTCATTTCGGTTTCGGTCGCGGCGCCCACTTTGATTACGGCAACGCCACCCACCAGCTTCGCCAACCGCTCCTGCAATTTCTCGCGGTCATAGTCGCTGGTAGCTTTCTCCGACTGCGCGCGGATTTCGCGCACGCGGCCTTCAATCTCAGTGCCCTTGCCTTTGCCTTCCACGATGGTGGTATTGTCCTTGTCAATCGTAATTTTCTTGGCGCGACCCAGGTCAGTCAGCTCGATGCTTTCCATCTTGATGCCCAGGTCTTCCGTGATGGCCTTTCCGCCGGTCAGGATTGCGATGTCCTGGAGCATGGCCTTGCGGCGATCGCCAAAGCCAGGAGCCTTTACAGCGCAAACCTGTAGCGTGCCACGCAGCTTGTTCACCACTAGGGTTGCCAGCGCTTCGCCATCCACGTCTTCAGCAATGATGAGCAATGGACGGCCTTGCTTGGCTACCTGTTCCAGAATCGGCAGCAGGTCTTTCATGGTGCTGATTTTCTTTTCATTGATGAGTATGAGCGCGTCGTCCAGAACGGTTTCCATGCGCTCGGGGTCGGTCACGAAGTAGGGTGATAGGTAGCCGCGGTCAAATTGCATGCCTTCCACCACTTCCAGGCTCGTTTCCATGGTGCGGGATTCTTCCACCGTGATCACGCCATCCTTGCCGACTTTCTTCATGGCTTCGGCAATAATGCGTCCAATAGTTTCGTCGTTGTTAGCGGAAATGGTGCCCACCTGGGCAATCATGTCGCCGCTAACGGGCTTGGAAAGCGAATCCAGGAAACCCTTGCTGCGCTCCCCATCTTTGTTCAGTGTGCCGCAGATGGTGTTAACAGCGCGCTCAATGCCGCGCTTCAGGGCCATCGGGTTTGCGCCGGCGGCAACGGTCTTTACGCCGTCACGATAGATGGCCTGGGCCAGAACGGTTGCGGTGGTGGTGCCGTCGCCGGCAACGTCGCTGGTTTTGCTGGCGACTTCACGCACCATCTGTGCGCCCATGTTTTCCAGGTTGTCGCCCAGTTCAATTTCCTTGGCCACGGTCACGCCGTCTTTGGTGATGACGGGGGAACCGAACTTTTTGTTGATGACAACGTTACGGCCGCGCGGGCCGAGCGTCACTTTCACTGCGTCTGCCAGTACATTTACTCCGCGCAGTATCGCCTGGCGGGATTCTTCACCGTGCACAATAATTTTTGGCATTGTTGCAATCTCCTATCAAGATTCGTTGCGGAATTTCCGCGAGAATGTTTTTGAACTATGTTGAAAGATGTTTCTTACTCTCGGTCGGCGATTCAGCTCAAAACTGCCAAGCTCAACTTAGGAGCTAAAGGCTAGTGGCTAAGAGCTGCTCTTTACCGTCTTGCTGCGCCGGCCTTTTCGGGCTTCTCTGCGGTCTTGCTTGATCCGCTCAGGATTCCCAGGATTTCGTCTTCTTTCATGATCAGCAGCTCTTCGCCGTCAATCTTGATTTCCGATCCGGAATACTTGCCGAACAGTACGCGGTCGCCTTCTTTTACTGCCAGGGGAACGGTCTGGCCTTTTTCAAACTTGCCGGTTCCAGCGGCGATGACGATGCCTTCCTGGGGCTTTTCTTTTGCGGTGTCGGGGATAATAATGCCACCACGGACGGTTTCTGTTTCCTGTATCCGTCGGATGACAACGCGGTCATGTAGCGGGGTCAACTTCTGTGCCATGCGAATTTCTCCTTTCAAAATGTGTGCTCGAAGAATTTGGGATTTAGTAAGGCTGTTTGGATCGAGTGTGTTGCTAGCACTCATTCCTATCGAGTGCTAATTATGAGGGAATCGCCGTAGGTTTGTCAATGGCAAAACTTGAGTGTCTTACGCTCATGCTGTTTGCCAGCAAATGAGTCCAAGGTAGAGACGTAGCATGCTACTTCTCTACCTTAAAGATTAAAATAGTCTGAATTTTTCCATGTAAACCGCTGGAAATAAATGGTTTCAGGCCCTTGCCGGATCAGCTTTTTCGGCGTTTACGCCCAGCTCAGAGAAGGCCTTTTGCGCCTTCTTTGTGTCAAATTTGCCGTCTCGGGCCAGCTGCGAGAGAGCTGCCGTGGCGATTGATTCAGCGTTATTTTCAAAGTGCCGTCGCAGATGTTCGCGGTTGTCACTGCGTCCAAAGCCGTCCGTTCCCAGCGTGACGAGCCGGGTGCCTAGCCACGGAGCAAGCTGGTCCGGAACCGCCTTCATGTAATCGGAGGCGGCAATGATCGGCCCATCGACTTTATCCAGAACGGATAACACATAGGGCTGCCGCACCTTCTCCGCCGGGTGCAACCGGCTCCATCGATCGGCAGCCAGTGCTTCCCGGCGCAATTCGTTGTAGCTGGTTACGCTCCAAACGTCGGCTTGCACGCCATATTTTTCCGCCAGAATGGATTGTGCCTTTAAAGCTTCGTTCAAGATTGGGCCGCTGCCAAACAGCTGCACGGTGGCCTTCTTGCCTTCCGCCGCTTTGAACTTGTAAATGCCTTTGATAATGCCTTCCTCGCAGCCAGCCGGCATTTCAGGCATTGCATAATCTTCGTTGTAAAGCATGATGTAGTAAAAACGGTCTTCGCCTACCTGGTACATGCGGCGAATTCCGTCCTGGATAATCACGGCTATCTCGTAGACATAAGCCGGATCGTAAGTCGCGCACGTGGGTACCGTGGATGAAACCACAACGCTGTGGCCGTCCTGGTGCTGCAAGCCTTCACCGGCCAGCGTGGTTCGGCCGCCAGTTCCGCCCATTAAAAAGCCTTTTCCGCGCGCATCGGCAAATGCCCAGATCAGGTCTCCAACTCGCTGGAAACCGAACATGGAGTAATACGTGAAGAAGGGAATCGTGGGCACGCGATAATTTGAGTATGCGGTTCCAGCAGCGGTCATTGAGGCCATTGAGCCGGCTTCAGTGATCCCTTCCTCCAGAATCTGCCCGTCTTTGGCCTCACGATAATAGAGCAGCATGTCGACATCGTGCGGTTTATAGAGCTGGCCCTGGCTGGCGTAAATGCCAACCTGGCGGATAATCGATTCCATGCCGAAGGTGCGGGCTTCGTCAGGAATAATAGGGACTACCAGCTTGCCGACTTTCGGGTCTTTCATCAGGTTGCGCAACATGCTCACGAAACCCATCGTCGTCGAAACGGCGCGGCCTTTCGATCCTTCCAGCGATTCCTTGAAAGTTTCGAGTCCTGGGGATTCGAATCCGCGCACACCCTTGCGGGCGTCGCGCTTTGGCATGTAGCCGCCCAGCGCTTTGC
>JBARNL010000922.1:0-2490 GCA_049802955.1 Candidatus Angelobacter sp. | reverse complement strand
GCAAAGCGGAGCGCGCAAGATAAAAAAGGCCAGCAAAGCGGATCGCGCTAAAAAACCAGCGCAGCGGAGCGAACGGTGCTGGCTGTACCGTTTGCAGAGGCCCAATGCCGGCCGGCAGCTTTTGAAAAGTATATACACATAGTATATACTTCTGTGAAAGGGGGCTTATGAGCCGATTCGCTAAGTTGTTTCAGAATGGCAGCAGCCAAGCTGTTCGCCTGCCGCGAGAGTTCCGCTTCAAGGGCGACAAGGTCCGCATTCGCCGGGTCGGCAAAAGCATCGTTCTGGAGCCGCTGATGGACGACCCTGATGCGTGGCTTACCGAATTGAAGAACATTCCCGCCGATCCGGATTTCATGAAAAAGCGCCGTCAGCCAAAAACTCCAAAGCGCGCGATCTTTAAATGAATTATTTGCTGGATACAAATGCTTGCATCGCCCTTATGGCTTCCGTGACCAATGAAGTGCAGACGCGATTTGCGCGCGCTTTCCAGAAAGGCGACACATTTTTTACCTCTTCTGTGGTGGCGTTCGAACTGTGGTATGGCGTATCCAAGAGCAAACGCGTCGTGGAGAATACGCGACGCTACAATACATTTTTTGCCGGGCCAATCGATGTACTGCCGTTCGATCAGGGAGCAGCCCAAGTGGCGGGAGAACTCCGGGCCAGGTTGGAGGCATCCGGAAAACCGATTGGGGCTTATGGTCTGCTGCTTGCCGGCCAGGCCATGCACCACAACATGACGCTCATTACCGCCAACGTTGCGGAGTTTTCCCGGGTCAGAGGATTATTGTGGGAAGACTGGTCCAAATGATTGTTTTCTTCTGCTCTCCGATCAGTGTCATCCGTGTTGATCAGTGGTAAGGTTTTCTGGGACCGTTTGAAGAGTTGAAGGAGATGTTGCGATGAAAACTGGGAAGCTAAAAGTAGTGCGTGGAAGCGGCAATGTGTTTCGTGATCTGGGACACAAGAACGCGGATGCTGAGCAGTTCAAGGCGATCCTGGCGGCGGAAATCATCAAGGCGCTTGACCGTGAGGGTTTAAGCGTACGCGCGGCGCATGGTCGCACGGGAATTGCGGCGGCGGACTTCTCGCGCATCCGCAATGCAGATCTTTGAAGGTTCACCGTCGATCGCCTTATGTCCATCTTCAACCGGCTCGGCTCGCGGGTGGAAGTTAAAGTCCGAGTACGGCGCGCAGAAACAACCAAGCACAAGGCAGCAACCGCTTAAGCAGCCGGCACAGCCCTGAAGACGGAACATGACAAGGTTAGAGCTCACACCGTTGTAAGGCATGCGCAGAAATGATTTAATCAGCCACAAATGATTACTGCTCAAGCGGAGCGACTTCAGCAATTCGTCGAGTACGCCCAGAAACTAAATGGCGATGAGAAGGGCGAGGCACAAGTGTTTTGTGATCGCCTTTTCAAAGCGTTCGGACACGACGGCTACAAAGAAGCAGGCGCAACACTTGAAGACCGTCAGTACCGGCGAGGGCAGCGCACCAAGTTCATCGATCTCGTATGGAAGCCTAGATTGATCCTCGAAATGAAAAGCAAGAAGGAGAATCTAAGAGATCACTACCAGCAAGCGTTTGAATATTGGCTTCATTCGGTTCCACGCAGACCCAAGTACGTGGTCTTGTGCAATTTCGATGAGTTCTGGATTTATGAATTCGACGAGCAAATGGAAGAGCCGATGGATCGAGTGCGGCTGGTGGATCTTCCTAAGCGATACGATGCGCTGAGCTTTCTCCTGCCGGTCGAAAAGAAGCCACGGTTCGGTAATAACCGCGTCGCGGTCACTCGATCGGCTGCCGACAAGCTCGCAGTTGTATTTAATTCGATTATGAGGCGCACCAAGGATCGGGTGAAATCCCAGCGCTTCATTTTGCAATGTCTAGTAGCAATGGTCTCGGAAGACGTTGAGTTACTCCCACGTGGAATATTCCTGGAACTTCTTGAAGAGTGTGACAGTGCAGCAAAGTCCTACGACTTGATTGGGAACCTCTTTAAACAGATGAACAGCGAACGTTCCGCGCAGGGAGGTCGGTACAAGGATGTTCCTTATTTCAACGGAGGGCTCTTCAAGGAGATTGATCCGATGGAGTTAACTTCGGGCGAAATCCTTTTGCTCATGCAAGCGGCAGATGAGGACTGGGGCAAAGTCCAGCCAGCGGTGTTTGGTTCGTTGTTTCAAAACAGTATGGACCAAAAGGAACGCCACGCCCATGGAGCCCATTTTACTAATGAGGCGGATATTCAAAAGGTGATACTTCCCACCATCGTTCGCCCTTTTCGAAAACGTTTGGACGACGCTGACACAGTCAAAGAGCTGATGTCCCTGCGTGATTCGATCCAACGGTTTCGCGTACTCGATCCGGCTTGCGGCAGCGGGAACTTCCTATACGTGGCGTTTCGCGAACTCTCGAGAATTAGTCTCGACCTTACAGCGAAGGTGTGGGCGAATTTCGGAGTCGACGCCGCCAGAA
>JBARNL010000921.1:0-12447 GCA_049802955.1 Candidatus Angelobacter sp. | reverse complement strand
AAGCGGTACGTGAACTGGGTTCAGAACGTCGCGAGACAGTTCGGTCCCTATCTGGTGTGGGCGTAGGAGATTTGAGAGGGCCTGTCCTTAGTACGAGAGGACCGGGATGGACGAACCTCTTGTGTTCCAGCTGTCATGTCAATGGCACGGCTGGGTAGCGAAGTTCGGTTGTAATAAACGCTGAATGCATATAAGCGTGAAGTACTCCTCAAGATTAGATCTCCCAACCCTCAAGGGTAATGAAGGGCACAGGAAGACCACCTGTTTGATAGGCACGGAGTGTAAGGCCAGTAATGGCTTCAGCTTACGTGTACTAATCGCCCGTTCGGCTTGACCATAAAATTTACTCAGGGCATAACGCGCCTCTGGCGCGCAGCTCTTAGCAATTAGCCTTTAGCCATTAGCCAAACCGGTTAACCCCGGCCCGGCTGAAAGCTCTCGGCAATGGCAAGCGCCAATGTAGTTAGTTCCAAAAAAATCAATCTATTCAGTTGTGAGGCATCGTCCTCGCGATCTTTGAAATTCAAACAAGTATTTGGTACTTAGTATTTAGTGCTTGGCCAGAAAGCTCAGGGCGATCCGGCTAAATACCAATTACTAAGTACTAAATACCCGATCTCGACTGCTACCGATCTTTGGTCTTTCCTTACGTGAAATGACCCTTTGCGCGGAACCAACACGACGTAGAACCTGACTCGCGCCGCGCAATGACAAATTTAGCAGTTAGTAATTAGCCGTTGGCTCTTAGCTTTTTGTATCGCGGGAGCCGGCAATGATCTGGCCCTCGGAAGTGTCGAGCTAAAGGCCAAAGGCTAAGAGCTAATTGCCGCGCCGCAGGCGCGTTAATTTTGCGGTGATCTTACCGCGGGGGTTCCACCCGTTCCCATCCCGAACACGGAAGTTAAGCCCCGCAGGGCCGATTGTACTGTACGCGAAAGTGTGTGGGAGAGTAGGTCGTCGCCGCATTAAATCTCTAAAAGGCTCCATCAGAAATGATGGAGCCTTTTGTGTTTTGGCCACAAACCAAACTTTAATCCGTCATCCCGACAGCCGTCACGCGCGCGCGCATTCATCAGCGCGCGAGTAGGATGGAGGGATCTTGTGTTTGATTCCCATCCAAATTTCACCACGGATAACACTGATTACACGGATTTACAGTAGCCGAAAAGCCTTCATTAATGATAAATCTTGCTATCTGTTCCACAGTGGTACGCGTCCCTTCCCGCAATGGGATGCATTCCCAAAATGACAAATAAGACAGCCTATAGTTTTTAACTACATACAACTACATCCATTGCTACAAAATTCCCTATATGGAACTCCAACGATTTACATTGACTAACTTTATCATCACACACTATAGTCGGCCCTCATCGTGGATAACTTCAGACCTCGGTGATTCAAAAACCCGGAGTGTATGTATTATGAGACCTCGATCCATATTGCGGCTAAGTAGTTTACCCATACTCATTCTATTGTTTATGACGATCAATACTTTTGCTACCTGCATAGTGCCGGTTAGCTTGAACACTTCCGGCACCATTACCTCTTTCCCGGCCAGCGGTGGAAGTAGCTCGTTTGGCATAAGCACCGGTGGCAATGGTGCTGGAACAAGCTGTACCTGGACGCTGTTCCCACCACCACCCTCGTTTATTGTCGCATCTCCTACTGGCGGAGGCGGGGGCAGCACTTTCAATTTTACGGTCAATTTTACGGTGGGAGCGAATCCCAATCTCGCTCCGAGGACAGGCACGATAACAGTCAAGCAGAATGAAGATTCCTCGACTGCTTCTTTCAACGTGACGCAGGCAGCAGCTATCGGAGACTTTACTGTGTCGATCTCTCCCAGCAGCCAGACTGTAACAGCCGGCAATAGCACGACCTACACGATCACCGTTTCGCGGTCCGGAGGCTTTACCGGAGCGGTTTCCCTGGGCGCGGTAGGCCTTCCCACGGGCGCCAATGGCACCTTTAGCCCCAATCCGGCAACTGGCTCTACTTCCACGCTGACGGTAACGACCTCCGCTAATGTTACAACCGCAGGCACGCATTCCTTCTTCGTGAGAGGCGTCAATGGGAATGTTACTCACAATACCTCAACAGCCAACTTGGTAGTCAATGCGGCGCCCACGCCAACTCCCACCCCCACCCCCAGCCCGACTCCTGCACCTGCATTCCCTGGTTCCGGCTCCACTGAATTGTCTAGCTTCCTGGACGTTACTGGAATATCGACAGGAGCACCCGGCGGCCAGGCAATTTTCTATCGCGCTACCGATCAACACGTACACCGCATCTACAGCAACACGACATGGCTTACCGATGATCCAGCGGGAATTACTGGCGCTCCTTCAGCAGTGAGTGGAAGTTCTATTTCCAGTTTTCTTGATCTTACCGGCCTTACAGTTGGAGCACCGGGCGGTCAGGCAATTTTTTATATTGCTGCTGACCAGCACGTGCACCACCTTTTCAGCAATGGTACTTGGACTGCAGATGACCCTTCCGCGGGCGCTAATGCTGCTCTGGCCGAAACGGGGAGTCCAATTACCAGCTTCCTTGATGCCACCGGGAAAACCACTGGAGGGATTCCGGGCCAGGCCATCTTCTATATAGGTACAGACCAGCATGTTCATCATCTGTTCACCGATACAACCTGGCATACTGACGATCCAACTGCTGGGGCCGATGCTCCACTGGCTGCGACTAACAGTTCGCTTTGCAGTTTCCTGGACTTCGGCGGAAAAACAACTGGAGGGATTCCGGGCCAGGCAATTTTCTATATAGGAACGGACCAGCATGTCCACCATCTATATAGCAACACAACTTGGCACACCGATGATCCAACTGCGATAACCGGCGCTACCCTTGCTGCGTCTGGAAGTTCTCTTGTCTGCTTCCTTGATCCGACAGGAAAACTCACCGGAGGAACTCCGGGCCAGGCGGTCTTCTACGTAGGTACTGACCAGCACGTCCATCACTTATTTAGTGATGTATCGTGGCATACCGATGATCCCACAGCGGGATCCGGCGCGCCGCTGGCTGCAACGGGAAGCAAGCTTTCCGGATTTTTTGATCCCACCGGTGCGACCACCGGCGGAATTCCCGGTCAGGCACTTTTCTTCCTTGGCACGGATCAGCATGTCCACCATATATTCAGCGACACTACGTGGCATAACGATGATCCCACAGCAGGGGCCGGCGCTCCATTGGCAGCCGTCGGAAGTCCGCTTTCCAGTTTTGTGGACGCCACCGGCAGAACAACCGGCGGAATCCCTGGCCAGGCGATCTTCTATATAGGAACGGACCAGCATGTTCATCACCTGTTTAGCGACACAACGTGGCATAACGATGATCCAACCCTAATGACTGGTGCACCCTTGGCAACATTCTAAGGGTAGGCACCATTCCAAGGCCCTCTTCAGAAACGTGAAGAGGGCCTTTGCTCTTCTGATGTTTTTGTGTCGGATACATCTCACTAAAAATCTTTCCTATGGCTTCAACCATCCACCCCGTCCTCGCCCGCGAACTCCGCCAGTCGAAACGCCTCCAGAAATTCTTCAATTCCCTGCCCGAATCCTCGCGCCAGCAGATTGACCGTGAAGTCCGCGAAGTGAAAAAAGAAGAGACGCGCCTGCGCCGGGCACAACATGCCGCTGAATACCTGATGGAAGCCATGGAAGCCGAGCTCGATCCGCCGCCGCTGATGAAGGCCGAATTCCGCCGCAACGCCAAAGCTCGCCAGGGATGGGAACTCATGCCGCAATCCCTCCGACGCCAATACCTTATCGCCATCTTCCGCAGCCGATTTCCCGACACTCGCGCTGCCAATCTTGCCCACGCCCTGCTCGACGCCGCTCAATACGCCGACAGAAACGCTGGAACCGCCACGGCCCCGGACCTAGAGACGTAGCACCGCTACGTCTCACTGCCTCCATCGACAAAACAACCTTATCTCTTAACAAATATTTGTGGACCGCAGCCGGCCGGCTGCGCAGTAGAATTTTGCGGCATAGGCACTCTTGCCTCTGCGCTCACCGTGTTCTTCTCTGCGCCCTTTGCGTCCGCTGCGGTGAGAGCATTTCCCTGACCTATCGATGAAAATCCGTGCAATCCGTGCCGGCACGCTGGCTATTACACCTATACTGGATCGCTCACCACACCGCCCTGCACGGAAGGCATCGAATTTTATATCCAACGTTTCGTGTGTCTTACCCGCCACGATGTCTACCTCCACCCACATTCCTTTGCCATAGCCGGTTCCCACAACATCTATGAAATCAGCAACTTAATTGTTGGCCTATCGCCTGCTTTTATTTATGGCGCTGCAACCGCAGCGGAGGCGCAAAGCCATGACGCACCCAGAATCAGCCACGCAGAACCAGATACAAAACAGCCTCGTCCCCATGGTCCGCGTATGGACCTGGAGCATCGGCTGGACCATCTTGCTGTCAACGTTGTGCGCCGTCCTCTTCGCGTTGGCGCTCGATGGCTGCTCCCGTATCCGCTGATCTCTTCACGTCCAGCAACTCCAATTTCTCTCAGAAATTCATTCCAGGAAGACCTTCTGTTACCAAATTTATTCTCTTCTTATCTGCGTTCATCCGCGTAATCTGCGGCAACCCGCTTTTCAAACTCGTGTGATCGCGCAATTCGCGGGCAACAAAACAGCCAGGCTCTTTTCAGAACCTGGCCTGCGTGTCACCGCCATTAGTTGCCATTCATCTCCTATTGCTGAGGGTTGTTTGCCTGCGTCATCGGCGCAGCCGGCTCGCTGGTCGCCACTACCGGAACTGGATCAGACTTGATTTTCACTGTCGTCATGATCCGTTCCAGTTTGTCAAAGACCTGCAAGTGGTCCACCGGTTTCGTTGTTCCCGGAGCGTCTTCCACGCCCAGCGCAAACTCATAGCACGCGCCGTTTTCAAAGTGATGGTAATAGCGCGCCTCGGTCTGGCCGGTAAAGTTCTCGGCCTTGGCAAACTCCACGCCCAGAATATTCGTTTTCACCGGCACAATGGAATCATCATCGGCATCAACCGGCGGATTGGTTGAAGCTTCTGCCGGTTCCGGCACAGTGGCAAACTTGCTGCACTGCTCCGCCGTCAAGCCCTTGTTTACGCTTGTCTTAAAGTAAGAGGAAGCGCGCGTTCCCGGCAGCACCAGCGTAGTCAGCGTCTCGCCGCCGGGCTCGGCAAAGTTCATCGCCACCGGATCAGGCCACGCTGAATCCTTGTTGTCTTTTTCCGGCGTCAGCATGGTATAGGTCTTGGGATAGCGAAACGAAATCCCGTATACGCTGTTTTTGTAGGTTGCGGTTGAAGCGCGCTTAATCGCCTTTTTCTTCTCGATCACCGCTTCCACTTTCTTTTCCAGTTGCTCAACCGGCTGGCTTGTCGCCGACGTCGGATTCGCCGAATTCAGTCCAGAAACGTTCTGGCTGTTCGGGTTGGTTTGCGCATTTTTGTCGGCTTTGGAACAGCCGTTGAAGTCGAGCACCACCATCAGCGCCAGGACCGCGGTTGCTGCCGCGGTCATTGCGCCGCCAATCATCCGTGCCCGCCTGGTTGAACTGCTTACGATTGGAGTTGTGTTAAAAGATTTCAGGTCTGCCATGTTTGTTTCACCTCCGCCGCCTTCAGGCAGCACTCTTCTCTATGGCACGGAGGCGGCCATTCACAAATCACTTGATTCCATGCGGGTTAGCTGTACTCGCAGGCAATGCGGCGCGTACTGCCGAAAACACGGTGTGTGCGGCGTGACACACTCTTGCTGAAATTGAAATGAAAAAGCCGGCGACGCATGCGTCCGCTTGTTTTATTTTATTTTTGTTCAAATCACGTTTTCATTATGTTTCGGTAGAACTCCCTGAGCCGACATGGACACCATCGGCTGCACCGGGGTCCTTCGACTCGCGCGCGTTCACGGCGGGTGGCCCACCCTTGCCCGCTTCTCCTTGAATCACGATGCCATGGGTGCCCCATCCTTCTCAGTCGCCGGTTGCGAAGGTGGGATTCCACTCCGCCCACACCATATCTGATAATTCACAAACCCAGGGCCTCCACTTGCTCCTCGGTTTCATAGCCGAGCCAGTGTGCAACTTCATGCCAGACCACGCGCTTCACTTCTGCCCGCAAATCTCCTCTTGAACACCGCAGAATGGGGCCCCGAAAAACAAAGATCAAGTCCGGCGCATACTTCACTTGGGCGAATGATCGCTTCGTCCTGAATGTGCCGCTGTACAGTCCCAATAACTCAGTTCCGCCGGACCATTTCTCTCTATTCGACATCTCCTGCAATACCTCCGCAGGAGGCTCGTCAACCACTTGAATGCCGGGGAAATCTGGCAGGCGTCTGATCTTCTGGGGCAGGGTGCTGTATGCCCACTCTACAATCTCCTCAAAGCTTTCGGGATTTGTGGCGTCAGCCATGAGCCAACTTTACCACCTGGACAAGCGGCGGAGGATCTCCAGCTTATGTTTTCTCCACGCGATCAACTATTTCAGTTTTCTCGGTGTCTCCGTAATGGAATTACTCCGGGGTAAGTTACTTTCCCTGCGCTACAATCTTCTGGATCAACTGCGGATTATCCGGCAGCAGACCGGCCTTCGGCAGACGCGGAGTCAGTTCTAGCCAGTTGCGGTCCATGGCAAAAACCTTCTTGAACAGCGGCAGGCTCTCGTCTATGCGTCCCATGTTAGCCAGCGCCACCGCGTGCCAGTAAATCATCTCGGCGCTGTCCGGAACAAGCTGCTCGGCAGCGCCGTATTCGCGCAGCGCGCCGGGATTGTCATGCAGTTCAACGGCTTTGTCTCCGGCATTCATGTGGTTATAAGCGCGCTGCAGCGTTACCAGGCGGCGCAGCTCTTTGAGAGGCTCGGCGCTGTCATCCACCCGCAAATTAAAAACATAATCCTGCCATGGCTTGCCCGTGCCTTTAGCGGGAACAATTACTATGGCCGCCGACTGTCTTCCCCGCACGTCGCCTCCAGCGGCTTGCGCGGAATCTAGCGCGGCCAGCATGCGTTCCGCCATATCGCCTTTCGTAGATTCATACGCCTTCGACATCGCGGGCCATATACGGTCATTACTCATCAGGTTGGCCTGCACGGCATAGTTCTTGCCGGTTTGTATTGATCCGCCGGGCTGGCCACCGCATTGGATCACCACAGGACTTCCCGTCGACGCGCCGGCAATTCCGCCGGCAGGCTCAATATCTTTGGCCCCGGTGAAAGTCGCGACCCGTCCTTGCGTATCCACCATCGCCACCTGGCGCACATTGCATGCGTCGTCGGCGATCAACAAACCGTGCAGTGCATCCGGCGCGCTCTTACCTGCGCGCATCAGGTTCAGTCCCAGCGGCCCGTAACTCGGATCGATGAAAGATTGAGTCGCCACAGCTCCCACGCCGGCTTCTGCCCATGGAACTTCTCCGCCCACTGCAAACCAGTGCGACTGCACCGCTACGCCCATCTCGCCGGTAGCGGGATCAAACGCCACAATTGAAAAAGTGTGAACAGGACGCAGTGGCCTGTCCTGCGATACGGCGAGAACCGAAAAGGTGGATAGAAGCAAAGCGCATAAAACATGGGCGTGCCGGTGCATTAGTGATCTCCTGAGAAAAATATGAAACAGAGGATTTTAGTCTATGAGGCCCGGTTCTCTGCAATCTACAGATTTGCTGGTTGTGAATTTAGGACGGAGTGGCGTTGATGAGCAGGGACCACCATCACTCAAACCCTACTTACCGCAAAGCCCAGTTCCGCCGCCACCATCCCAAATAGCACCATCACGCCCAGTTCATTTACCGGCGCATTCGTCATCGGCGACCGATCAAACGGCTCCCCCATAACCGGCCGATCCTTCTTCACAACAGAGGACACAGAGGCTCGCAGAGGTGGAAAATTGTTTCTCGCGCTTCGCGTGCCTACCTGACGATCCGCAAGCTCATCCGCCCTTTTGATTGGCTGCCCTCCGCGGTTCCCCGCAACGTCCTAAACTCCGCCAGCACGCGATAATGGCTCACTCCCGTAATCCGGCGCAGCTCCCCGCGCGACGACGCTCTGCCCAGCTCATCCGCCGCTCGCCTGATCGCATCCAGAATCTTTTACCGCGCTCTTCTTTTGCCATCGCGCTTTTCGCCATAAATCGCCTTTTTTTGCCGCACACAGCTTGCAGTGTAATTCGATAGCGAATTTTAAGCGAAACAAACAAGAAACACAACTCTAAAATCCCTGCAAATCCGTATTTATCCGTGTGATTCCGCCGCAGGCTTTGTTTTTGGGTTCAACCAAGGCCAACGGCTAAGAGCCAATGGACGCTCTTCCCTATCCGCGCAATCCGCGTGATCCGCGGTAAGTTTTTGCTTTTGTCTTTGGTATTGTCCAACGCAAAAATGCTCCCGGCTTTTTCCGGGAGCATCTGTGACCGTCGTTTTTGGCCAAAGGCTAATGGCTAAGAGCTGTTCTACGCTGTCTTTCTTTGTGCCGTGCTGGCAAAGAACGTCTGCATCCGCTCTTTCATTTCCGCTGGGCTCAGGTCTTCTTTATGTGTGCCGATGCCCCAGCTATAGCCAAAAGGATCAACAAAACTGCCATAGCGGTCGCCCCAGAACTGGTCACTCACGGGCATGGATTCCTTGCCGCCGGCTGCAATCGCCTGCTTGAAAAGTTCATCCACGTTCGGCACGTATACGTTCAAGCTTCCGGTACAACCGCCCAGTGTTTGTGGGGACTTTACGTTGCCCGGCACTGGCATTTCATCTGACAAAAAAATGATGGAATCGCCGATCTTCAATTCGGCATGCATGATCTTGCCGTCTGGGCTCGGCATGCGCACAAGCTCCTGCGCGCCGAGCGCTTTTTTATAAAAATCAATCGCTTTGGCCGCGTCCCGTACAACAAGCGCGGGAGTTACTGTGTGGAAGCCCTCAGGAACCGGGTTTTTGGATGTTGTCATGATCTATCTTCTCCTTTCTTGATATTGAAAAGATTTGTCCTGAACGGACATTGCCCTTCAAAAAGGCACTCATCGATTTTACGCGCGACTCAAGTTGCCGGTTTGAATTTCTGGTAAAAAACCAGAGCGGATCGACGCACATGTGGAACGAAATACCTCAACGTTGCAGTAAGCCGCGTCAGTATCTCTTCCATACTCTTCCAGTCCGATTTGGTCCGCGTTAGCTTTCGTATTTGCCGTTGCGTTGGGGATGCGCTTAGCCAACGGCCGCCAAAAGCTGCTCTTTCGATATCAGCGTTGATCCGTTCTTATCCGCGTTTATCCGCATGGTCCGTGGTAAGGCGTTGCCTCTGGTATTTGGTTTTTGGCTTTAGCCAGGAGCTAGGCGGCTACTACACTAGCAGCTACCTGCTCGTATGCCTCGGCGCCGCCTCCGCAGGTGTGTCCATGCCCTGCCAGCCGGGTTTCTCGCCCTGGTTCTGTTCGTCCAGCCACTTCTTCAGCGGCGCAAAATAATCCAGGATGGCCGTCGCGTCCATCTGGCGTTGCCCGCTGATGGCTTCCAGCGCGTCCGGCCACGGCTTGCTTTTGCCCATGCTCAGCATCTTGTTCAGGCGCTCGCCTGCCGCCTTGTTCCTATAAATGGAGCACCTGTGCAGCGGCCCCTGGATTCCCGCCGCCTGGCAAAGCGCCCGATGAAATTGGAATTGCAATATTCGCGCCAGGAAATACCTCACATACGGCGTGTTCGACGCAATGTGATACTTCGCACCCGGATCAAAATCCGCTTCGCTGCGCTCCACCGGCGGTGCAACGCCCTGATATTTTGCTTTCAGGTCCCACCATGCTTTGTTGTACTGCGCCGGCGTGACCTCGCCGGAAAAAACTTCCCAGCGCCATTTGTCGATCATCAAGCCAAAAGGCAGAAACGCAATCTTGTCCATCGCCTGCTTCAGCAGATAGCCAATGTCTGCGCTCTCCGGCGGCACCGTATCCAGCAGCCCAACTTCTTTCAGGTATTCCGGCGTCACGGAAAGCGCAATGGTATCGCCCACGGCTTCATGGAAGCCGTCATTCGCGCTGTCCTGAAACAGCGGTGACTGGTCTTTGTACGCACGCTGGTAAAAATTGTGACCTAGCTCATGATGGATCGTGACAAAGTCTTCGTCCTTCACCTCAATGCACAACTTCAGCCGCAAATCGTCTTTTGAATCGATGTCCCAGGCGCTGGCATGGCACACTACATCGCGGTCCTGCGGCTTCACAAACAGTGAGCGTTCCCAGAAAGTCTGCGGCAGAGGCGCAAAGCCCAGCGAGGTAAAAAAATTCTCGCCATACTTCACCATCTTTTTTGCGTTATCGAGTGTTGCCGGTCCGGAACCCAGGCCTTGTTTCTCCAGCAGTTGCGTTAGGTCGTATCCCTGTCCGCCATTCGCCGGCGCCACCAGCGGATAAACGTTGCCCCACTCCTGCGCCCACATATTCCCCAGCAGCTGCGCGGGGATCATGCCGTCGGGTCGCTCTGCCGCCTTGCCATATTTCTTGATCAGCTGCTTGCGGACATACGTGTGCAGTGAAATATAAAACGGTTCCACCTGCCGCCATAGCCGCTCCACCTCCGCACTGAACTCCTCAGGCGACATGTCATAGTTGCTCCGCCACATTGCGCCTGTATCTTTAAACCCCAGCTCGGTAGCACCTTTGTTTGAAAGCTGCACAAACCGCGCGTACTTGTCTTTCATCGGAACGGAAATCTTGTGCCAGCCGACCCATGCATCCAGCAGCTCGTCCGGATTCGTGCTGGTGGCCATAATGCGGCTCAGATCGTTCAGCGAAAAGCATTTCTCTTTGCCGTCCACCTGTTTGCAGTACTTGCCTTTGCCATACATGCCATCCAGCTTGCTGGCCAGTTCGGTCAACTCTTTGCGCTCGGCATCATTATTAGGTGCAGGCGCTGTGAGTGAAAGCTTCAACAGCAAAAACTTCCTCGCCAGTTCCGGAGGCATCTTCAATCCCTCAAAGCGCCGCGCGTCGAGCGCCAGCTGCGTCACTACTGCGGTCAGCTTCTCGTTCGCCTGTGCCGACATCGTCTCCGTATCGTCGGTAATAAAATTCTCCTGCACCCAGCCCGCCCTGCTTGCGCGCACCGTGAGGTCCTCAAGCTGATCTTCCGCTTTCTTCATAAACGCCTGCGCTTCAGCGACAGTCGCCGGGCCTGTGGCACGTGTCGCCGATGCTTTTCCTGATGACGATTTGCTGGATGATGCCTGGCTCGATGATTTGGCCGCCGGCTTCTTCGGCGCTGTCTGTGCCAGTGCCGCGCACGTTGCCAGCAGAACTAGCATTGCCGATCGCACGACCGGCGATTTGAAGTCACGCTTTGAAAACATTGCTCCTCCGATGGGGCATAAAAGATGGATCACGAAACTGTCTAGCCTAGCCGTTCAGCGCGTCTGGATGCAACTGGCGCGCCTTCGCCGATTGTCATTCCTATTTCAATTCATTTACGGGGAAGGCCCGGAACCCGTGCGCAAGGGGAAAGCCGTGCGCTGCGCCGCAAAATATACGATTCAATCGTATATTTTGCAACAACAGGATTCCGGTCAATGAATTTTGCCGTGCCGAGCATCAGTTCAAAGAGCCCGTACTCGAGAGCTCGGAGGTTTCAGTTACGCTTGGATGTTTGTAGGCATGAAAAATCTTGACTTCAGATCCAAACATCAAGCATGATCCGGGCATACTCCGCAATAATCGGAAAAGTGTGTCAGAATAAGTGATGAACATGAAGCCACGGGATTTAAGCCTGGTTCTTAAAGACGCCCCGGCGGGGGAGTGGATTGCTCTGTCTTTCGACCAGACCCGTATTATGGGGCATGGCGAAACAGTTGATGATGCGGTAAAGGCAGCCAAGCTGGCCGGTGAGGACAGGCCAGTTTTGTTGAAGATGCCTCTGCCAAATGTCGGCATTGCCGCGCACCTTTCTCCCCGGTAGAGACCGAATGCGCTATCCATATACGCGGTTAGGCCCCTCCATTCCACTTCGGCCTTATCTTAAAATAGTGCTACGTAACGGGTCTTCAACCACGCCATTGATTTATGGATTGGTAGACTCTGGCGCTGACTATTCGATCTTTCCATCAGATATAGCGAAGACTTATCTCAAGCTGGATTTGAGTTCGGCTACGCCCTGGCATTTTCAGGGAACTACAGGCCGTCCTCAGATTGCCCTGCTCGCCGCGGTAGAAGTCAATATTTTGAACGAAGCCGGCACCGCGAATGATTTCCAATTTACAGCTAATGTCGGATTTTGCGATGACTTCAAATTTGGCGCTGGCGTTCTGCTCGGGCAGAATGGTTTCATGTCCGAGTTCAAAACCACTTTTAATCAGCGAGAGAATTTCTTCGAAATTGAGCCATTCCAGATGGCCCTGCTCCAGCGTATATAAATCAACCTTTAGGGAGACTCTGAATAAGTTTTGTGTTATCCACAGGGAT
>JBARNL010000920.1:0-3641 GCA_049802955.1 Candidatus Angelobacter sp. | reverse complement strand
GGCTGGTTGTATAGGGCACTTAAGAGTGCAGGGATTCGTGTGCGCGATAAAAGAGCTTCATGCTCCGTTGTCGCCGCTTTCGATTACACCCCGCTCTTTCTCCCATCAACATCACAGCTTGCCATGTAGCAAGTGGATACAGGGCCGGCTTTTCGCGCCGCAATCACTCTGCGGATGCGCGAGGAGACGTTTGTCCAAATCCCGCCTGATCTCAATGTAGACGGAAAGGACGAGTACGATGAAAGATCTCCGGGAAAACAGATTCACGCAGCAAACAATAGCAAGGCGGATCGGCGAATGGTCAGATGCGCCTGCTTTGAGCATTGAGGCTCCTGGCGCGCGCGATTATCTGGCTGGTTTCGCGCGCGCAGTTTTGCAAACTTTATCGCCTTCATCCGTCCGCGGCTTTTTCCGTGAACTGGATGCCAATGATGCCGTCCTTTCACGGCTGGGCTGGGCCCTTCTGCTGGCAATCCCAGTTTTCGCGGCATTGGCTTTGTTTATTCCAGCGGCAGCGGGAACAGCGAGTGTAAGTCCATGGATCAAGCCCATCAAGTTCTCTATGTCCTTTTCGACCTTCGCATCCACTGTAAGTCTGTTTTTGCTGGTATTGCGGATTCCGAAATGGCAGCTCACGCTGGTTCGTCGCACGATAGCCGCAAGCGTTGCCCTGGAAATCCTGAGTCTGGCGGCGCAGGCGTGGCGTAGCGCTTACCACCTTTCCGGACAGTCGCTATTGGACACTTGCCTTGCTCATACGACCAACAGCATGGTCATGGTCAACACGGCGATCGTATGTTGGATGCTGGCGCTGTTTTGCGGCAATCGTGTACAGACGGACCGGATTGACCGGCCCATGGTTTCGGCAATTCGATATAGCATCATGATTTTTTTGGCCGGCAACGCTATTGGCGGATACATGCTGGCGCGCGGGTCGCATACAGTGGGGCTTGCCGATGGCGGCCCAGGACTTCCTTTCGTAAACTGGAGCGTCATTGGCGGCGATCTGCGCATCGCGCATTTCATAGCCATTCACGCGATTCAGATTGTGCCGCTGTTTGCTTATATCCTCTCGCAGATGGCGCCGATTCTGCCGGTAAAGTATCGCAGGATAGCCGCCGGCGCAGTGGCCTTGGCCGTAAGCATCGCGGTGGGAGCAACCTTTGTGCAAGCGGCGCTGGGACGGCCGTTGATCCCGTGGGTCCATTAAAATCGGCAGCAGGAACGTTAACTTCCGGGCGCGCAAGTCGACCCTTTTTAACCCCACAGCGCGGGATAATATCTGCAAGCGCTTTCCTGCAATGAATCAACTCTTAGTACCAATGGTAGTGCCCTAATCCGCCAATTAGGACACTGCCTGCCCCAATTGCACGATTGATCTTCTTTCCCTATCATGTTATAAAAGCGAGTTTTACTGGGACTGGTCCAGTAGGCGGAAGCAGGGGCTTCTGTAAGGGCCAGGCAATGATTCCAACGCGGCCAAGCCTCAAACCACTTGTTCTGATGTGGAAGCGCGATTCGGGAATTGCCGGTAAAACGTGGTTAATCGATAAAAGTCCACATTTAGACTCTTTGGAGGATTTACATATGCACACCTGGCTCGCAACGGGCCTGATGGGCCGCGTAATCCGCTCGCGCCGGACGTTGGCGCTGGTGGCCGTGTTGGCCGTTCTAGCATTCGCCCTTCCCGTAGCATTTGCCCAGCAGGGGCAGGCCGCGCCACCCGCTTCACAAGTTGCGGTCGCCTTAAACCCGCAGACTGGCGCAGCAACCCAGGAGACTGCTCCCGCACCCGTGTCGGAAGCCGCTGGTGAGGCCAATCTCAAGCTGCCCGAAATGAAGAGCGTTTCCTTCATCAATGATTCGATCACGGGCTATAAGCTGTTGAGCATTGGTTTGATTTTTTGCGGATTGGGTCTCCTCTTTGGACTGATCATCTACATGCAGCTGAAGAATGCTCCGGTCCACCGCGCCATGAAAGAAATTTCCGAGCTGATCTATGAAACCTGCAAAACTTACCTGGTCACGCAGGGTAAATTCATTCTGATTCTGGAAGCATTCATCGCGGTGGTGATTGTGCTTTACTTTGGTGTCCTACAGCACAATGACGCATCGCGCGTGGTCATCATCCTGCTGTTCAGCCTGGTGGGCATCGCCGGCAGTTATGGCGTGGCATGGTTCGGCATCCGCGTGAACACATTTGCCAACTCGCGCACGGCATTCGCCGGCCTCAGAGGCAAGCCATATCCGATTTATGCCATTCCGCTGAAAGCGGGCATGAGCATTGGCATGATGCTCATCAGTGTTGAATTGCTAATCATGCTCTGCATTCTCCTCTTCATCCCGGGAAGCCTGGCAGGCGCGTGCTTTATCGGCTTCGCGATTGGTGAATCGCTGGGCGCGGCGGCCCTCCGCATTGCCGGCGGCATCTTTACCAAGATTGCCGATATCGGCTCCGATCTGATGAAGATCGTCTTCAAGATCAAGGAAGACGACGCCCGCAACCCCGGCGTGATCGCGGATTGCACCGGCGACAACGCTGGCGACTCCGTTGGCCCCAGCGCTGATGGCTTTGAGACGTATGGCGTGACCGGCGTGGCCCTGATCACTTTCATTCTGTTGGGCGTCCATGATCCGCGGGTGCAGGTGCAGCTTCTGGTCTGGATCTTTGTCATGCGCATCATGATGCTGGTATCGAGCGCGATTTCTTATTTTGCCAATGAGGCTTTCGCCAAGGCAAAGTATGGCGCCTCTGACGTAATGAACTTTGAAGCGCCCCTGACCTCGCTGGTCTGGCTCACTTCAATTGTCTCCATTGTCCTTACGTTTGTCGTTTCCAAAATGATTATTCCTGTCTTGGGTGATAACGATACTCTGTGGTGGAAGCTGGCCGCCATTATTTCCTGCGGCACGCTTGCCGGCGCTATCATCCCCGAACTGGTCAAGGTGTTTACCTCAACCAGTTCAGCACACGTGAAGGAAGTGGTTACGTCTTCGGAAGAAGGCGGCCCCTCGCTCAACATTCTTTCCGGCCTGGTCGCCGGCAACTTCTCCGCTTACTGGCTGGGAATCAGCATCGTTGCCCTGATGGCAATTGGTTTTTACATCAGTAACTACGGCCTTGGCGCAACATATCATGGGGCCCCGCTCATGCTGGCGCCCGCCGTCTTTGCCTTTGGCCTGGTTGCCTTCGGCTTCCTTGGCATGGGACCGGTAACCATTGCCGTGGATTCCTACGGTCCGGTTACTGACAACGCGCAATCCGTCTATGAACTCTCGCTGATTGAGCAGGTCCCCAACATACAGGCGGAACTAAAAAAAGACTTTGGTTTCGACGTGAAGTTTGCCCGCGCCAAAGATCTACTGGAAGAGAATGACGGCGCCGGCAACACCTTCAAGGCCACAGCCAAGCCAGTGCTGATCGGGACCGCCGTTGTGGGCGCGACCACCATGATTTTTGCCATCATGATGTCTCTCACGGACGGGCTCACCCGGCACACGGACAACCTCTCACTGTTGCATGCTCCCTTCGTTCTTGGCCTGATCACCGGCGGCGCCATCATTTATTGGTGTACTGGCGCTTCCATGCAGGCGGTTACCACGGGAGCTTATCGCGCGGTGGAGTTCATCAAGGCCAACAT
>JBARNL010000919.1:0-2866 GCA_049802955.1 Candidatus Angelobacter sp. | reverse complement strand
GTGCCACACAAGCATCGCCGGGATTGAATCGTGTAAGTACTTTGGAATCCTAATCGAGGGAGGAGGGGAGGGGTACGCCACGTTCTCTAGCTCTTTCTCGCACCAATTCCATCGCCTCTTCCTTCGTGCTGATGGAGCCATCGAGTTGCGCGTCTTCCACCGCAGTCAGCAGTTCCTTGAACATTGGCCCGGGTTTATAACCGGCGGCGATCAGGTCAGCGCCGGTGATGAGCGGCTGAGGACGGATCTGCTCAGCAGGCAGCGTGTGAAACTTCTCCTTCGCGAAGTCATACAGACTGAGGTCGCGATGGCTGCTCTGGCAATCCAGCCGATGCAGTTCCAGATGCTGATCAAAGCGAGGCAGCCGGAAGAAACGTTTGAGCGTGGAGTCTTTCATTCGCATGACGTCGCCAAAGCGCATGTGGTTGGCGACGAGCGAGAGCACCTGGTCAGTGTCGTCATTGGAGAGGCGGAAGCGGCGGCAGATTTCCGCGGCCATTTTAGTGCCGATTTCGGCGTGGCCGTCAAAGCGGATGCGGTCTGGCGCAACGCGAAACGTGGGCGGCTTGCCTACGTCATGCAGCAGAGCGCCCAGGGCCAGAGTCTTAGGGCAGCCGGCAGGCAAGCCTTCCAGCAGCATGAGCGTGTGGGTCCAAACGTCGCCCTCGGGGTGATATTGCGGCGGCTGCGCCACACCCTGCATCTTTTTGATTTCCGGCAGCACCTGCTCCAGCAGATTGGTCTGGTCCAGCAGTTCAAAGGCGCGGCGCGCGTGGCCTTCAGTAAGCATTTTCAGGATTTCGTCGCGTACGCGCTCACGGCTGACCTGATGGATTTGCGGAGCAAGTTCACGGATGGCAGCGAAGGTCTGCGCTTCAATTGAGTAGCCGAAGCGGGCGGCAAAGCGTACGGCACGGAGCATGCGCAGCTTGTCCTCGGCAAAACGGTGATGAGCTTCGCCGATAGTGCGAATGATGCCGCGATTCAGGTCTTCGCGGCCGCCGACGTAGTCGAGAACGTCGCGGGTATCGGGATCGAGCAGCAGGCCGTTGATGGTGAAATCGCGGCGCTGCACGTCCATGCGCGCGTCTTGGGAGAACTGGACTTCATCAGGATGGCGGCCGTCAGAATAAGCGCCGTCACTGCGGAAGGTGGCGACTTCAATGGCGTAGTTATCGCGCTCGCCATCGGGAGTTTCACGGCGCACCGGGACAAGCACTACGCCGAACTGCGCTCCCACGGCAAAGGTTTGCGGAAAGATGCGGATGACTTCAAGCGGCGTGGCGGAAGTGGCAACGTCATAGTCGGCGGGTTCGCGGTTGAGCAGCAGGTCGCGCACGCAGCCG
This sequence comes from Candidatus Angelobacter sp., assembly GCA_049802955.1. Lineage (GTDB taxonomy): Bacteria > Acidobacteriota > Terriglobia > Terriglobales > Acidobacteriaceae > Angelobacter. The sequence continues at coordinate 1,520 of JBARNL010000919.1, read as the reverse complement.
CCGACGAGATAAGCGGCGTGTCCGTGTTCGCGCAGAGTGCGCGCTATGCGGGTGGCTTCAATCGCTTTGGGGGAGGAAAGGTTCAAAATGCTCTTCAGGGGCTGAAGCCCAAAAATTCTGAGCTTCTTTTACGCAGGCCTGAAGGACCTGCTCCACCCCGTGGGATCGCCAAATCCCATAATATTAGATATATGGCTGAGAGTTACATTCTGGGGATTGAGAGTTCGTGCGACGAAACTGCGGCAGCGGTAGTAGGCAACGGCGAGCGTGTGCTTTCGAATGTGGTTTCATCACAGATCGCCACGCACCAGCCGTATGGTGGAGTAGTGCCCGAGCTGGCGTCGCGGGAGCATTTGCGGGCAATCGTTCCGGTGGTTCGCCAGGCGCTGGCGGAAGCAGGCAAGACGTATGAATCGATTGACGCGATTGCGGTCACGCAGGGACCTGGATTGGCAGGCGCTTTGCTTGTGGGCATCAGTTATGCCAAGGCGCTGGCGTTTGCCCTGGAAAAGCCGCTGATCACGGTGAACCATCTTGAAGGGCATATCCACGCGGTGCTGCTGGAGGAAAGACAGAAAGGAAATTTCCTGATCGATTTTCCGTTGCTTGCGCTGGTGGTTTCCGGCGGACACACGCACCTGTTTCTGGCGGAGCAACGCGAGCACGGCTGGACATATAGAAACATCGGGCGTACGCGTGATGACGCCGCGGGCGAGGCTTATGACAAAGTGGCCAAGCTGCTGGGACTCGGCTATCCTGGCGGGCCGGTGATTGATGCTCTCGCGCTTCATGGCAATCCGAAGGCGGTCAAGTTTGTTCCATCGCAGATCAAGCATGGCAATCGTGGGACACCGAAGGCCGAGCAGACGCCGTATGATTTTTCTTTTAGCGGGATCAAGACAGCGGTATTGCGTTATGTGGAACTGGAAGGAATGCGCGAGTCGATCACGGCGCGCCAGCAGGCTTTGTTAGGGATCGGCAAGCCCAAGATAGCGGATGTGCTGGCGCTCTGCGACAAGCGAACGCTGGATTTGGCGGCATCCTTCCAGCGCGCCGTGGTGGAAGATTTAGTAGGCAAGACGTTGCAGGCGGCCCATGAACGCGATGCTCGCACCCTGTTTGTCACAGGCGGAGTAGCGGCCAATCGGGAATTGCGGGAGACGTTTGCCAGGAATGCGGCAGAGGCTGGGCTGGCGGTGTATTTTCCGTCACGAAAGCTTTCTACCGATAACGCTGCCATGATCGCGGCGGCGGCATTCCCAAAGCTTAGAGCAAAAGATTTTGCCGGTGCAGATTTTTCCGCCGAGGCATCGCTGGCATTGAGGTAAGCCGAGCTCTAGGTCGCTCAGTTGGTGGCTGGCCGGGGAAAAAGGCTTTCCAGGGCTTGATGCAACTGCTGTTCAACATTCAGATCTTTATAGATGAAGGAGTGAACTCGCGAATCCAGAGGGGCCTCAGCCAGGGGTTTTGCGGCGAGAACCAGAATGGGAATGCCAGCGGTTTTTTCATCGGCCTTAAGC
>JBARNL010000918.1:0-4266 GCA_049802955.1 Candidatus Angelobacter sp. | reverse complement strand
ACATAGTTGCGGGTCCCTAAAATGCGCCAGTGAGTTTGGCGCATCTTCAGGTATGTAGGATGGAGAATGAAGGCTGCGAGTTAGCCCGAGACTCTGTCCTAGTCGATTTTTATCTGCAAACGCACATTCACGGTCTTTTGCGGGTCATCGATTTGCTCAAACATCTTCCAGGCCCATTTGTGCCCGGGGACCTTTACTACCGTGTTGCCAATGAACTGCTGGACGTACGTGGCATCATACGGTTCGCCTTCGGCCAGCTTCCACATCTGCTCCAGTTTGTGCTCCTGTTCAGGTTCCACGCCTTCAATTTCCAGCTTGCCCATGCGGTAAAGATCGCCTTCTTGCACCTGAAAAGCGTAGCTAACAGTGTCGCCAACAAAAGCTGGAACGGGCTTGATGATCACGCCTTCACGCCCGAATTTGCCGTAGAGCCTGCGCACTTGCGCAAGATCACGATCCAGTTGCAGGGCGTCCACGAGGTTTCCCGTTTTCAAGGTAATGCGGCTGGTAAGTTCGTCACCGGAAATCAATGTATTGCCTGACCAGCTCAGCCCCGCAAAGCGGTACTGCTCGCCTTCAGATACGGTGACTTCTACTGTTACCTGAGATTTATCCTCCACTTTAGGCTTGATTTCACTTATCGCAAACTTCAGATATCCCCGCTGTTGGTAAATCGGAGTCAGGTTTTTTCCCAAAACAATGGCTACATCAGAGCGCAGGTAATCCGTGCCTTTCAGGGGCGCCACGGCTTTCGCCAATTGATCTGGAGCAATGTGACCAGCCCCTGCAAGAGCGACGTCACGGATTTTGAGATTGGCGTCAGCCACCTTGAATTTATAGGCAGTAGGCGGCCCTCCAAAGTTGGCCGACATGATGTAGGAAATTTCGCTAGGCAGCCCTTTGGAGGCAAGAAACTTGCTTAAAGCCGCGGAAACATCGTCTGACATGCTGCCGGAGCCAGGAATATCGCCCTTAAAAAGCGGAACTGCATCGTGTAAGGCATCCTGCAAATCCTGCTCACTGAACCAGACAAAGTTTTCAAACTCCGCCGGCAGATACTTTTCCGCGTCCTTTACCTGAAAATCGGCTTCCACGCCTTTTGCGCCCATCGCGGGCTTAAACAGAAACTGGACGGAGGAGAACGCGCCGCTGTTGCCCAGACGGTTGGCCGCATTTTGCAGATCGTCGGCGGTGACCTGCGTATTCACCGTCAGGCCGGTGGCGCGCACCAGATCGTCTTCTCGATATCTCTCTGAGCCGGTCACCAGGACTCGCGCCAGATTGAAATGATCGGCGGCGCCGGCCAGAGCAGGCAGCATACATACGATCATCAAAAGCAAGCGGCGCATAAAAGAACACACATTTTGCCCTGAAAATCCGGTTCTGGCTAGCCTTTGAGGGCTACATCGGACAGAGCAGAGGCATCTAAACCTGAAAACCAGCAGTTGCGCGTATAGGTTCTAAAGGACCAAGCATGAAACCAGTCTTAACATTTTTCTTTTTAGCGGCAACTCTTATTTGCGCCGGATGCGGCGGTGTCTCCAAAGTTATAACTAATCCGCCTCCGCCTTCAGCCGTGGCAGACCACGTTTTTCTGGTAGTGCTGGAAAATCACAGTTTCGGGCAGGTAATTGGCAATCCGGTAATGCCCTATTTGAACGGACTTGCCACCGCGCACAGCCTGGCGGCAGATTATTTTGCCAACGCGCATCCTTCCATCCCGAATTATTTCATGCTCACGACCGGCAATTTTGAGACATTTGACGATACTTTTACCGGCACAATCACCGATGACAACATTGTCCGAGCACTCACCGGCGCAGGAAAAACATGGAAGGCCTATATCGAAAGCATTCCTTCTGTGGGCTACACGGGGCCAAATGCCGGGACCTACTTGAAGCGGCACAATCCATTTTCTTACCTGAACGATGTTATCTCGTCCCCGGCTCAGGCCGCTAACATGGTGCCATTCTCGCAACTTTCCTCTGATCTTGCCGCTGGATCTCTGGCCAACTTTGTTTACATTTTGCCCAACTCGCAGGACGATGCGCACGACTGTCCCGGCGGCGGAACTTCATGCACTGACGACCAGAAGCTGGCTGCGGCCGATGCGTGGCTTAAAGCCAATATCGATCCCGTCATCAACAGCCCGCAGTTTGGCAACAGCGTGCTCATTATCACGTTTGACGAATCCGTCGCTACCGATTTCACCAATGGCGGCGGCCAAGTCGCCACCGTGCTGGTTGGTCCGCATGTGAAAACCGGCTTCCGTTCTTCCACCATGTATCAACACCAATCAACCCTCCGCCTGATGCTGCAATTGCTCAGTGTAAGTGACATGCCCGGTGCGTCAGCGGTGGCGCCCTCCATGGGAGAGTTTTTCCAGTAGCACTCTTTTCAGTAAGGCCGTTGCTCATATTCTGAACCGGCCTTTCAATGGGCCGGTTTTATTTTTGGGGCCAAAGTTGTGCGCCTGGAAGCCAAAGCATTACACCCAACATCCAGCAGCTCTGCTGCATCTAACGCCGTTGTGTGCAGGAGATGGTTTCCCATGCCCTTAAAGATCGTATGCTGCGTGCTTTTTTTATCGCTTCTTTTGCTTGCGACAGGTTGCGGCGGTGGCGCTGTTGCTTCGGGTTCCACTGCGGCCGCAACGCCCACCCCAACCCCAAGTCCCGTACCATCTCCCACGCCCACAACGTTCCCAACCGCCGACCACGTATTTTTGGTCGTGCTGGAAAATCACGGGTTCAGTCAGGTGATTGGCAGCCCATTTATGCCGTATCTGAACTCGCTGGCGGCGCAACATTCTCTGGCGACGAATTACTTTGCCAACACCCATCCTTCCCTGGGCAACTACTTCATGCTCACGGTCGGGCAGTTGGAAACTAACCCGATCATAGGGGATTCGTTCACCGGTCCCGTGTCGGACGACAATGTTGCGCGGGCCCTGACCGGCGCGGGCAAGACTTGGAAGGCCTACATGGAAAGCCTCCCTTTCACGGGGTATACCGGCGGCGATGTCTATCCATATTTCAAGCACCACAATCCATTCGCCTATATGACGGACGTTTTGAATTCAAGCTCACAGGCGGCGAACCTGGTTCCGTTCACGCAGCTCAGTTCGGACCTGACCGCAGGGACGCTGCCGAATTTTGTCTACATTGCGCCCAATGCGGAAGACGATGCCCACGATTGTCCTACTGGCGTCCCGGGGTGCCTGGACTCCGACAAACTTACGGCAGCGGACAACTGGCTGAAAACTCATATCGATCCGTTGATCCAGTCGCCAGCGCTCACCAATAGCGTTTTCATCATTGTGTTCGATGAATCCGTGGATACTGACACCGCTCCTGGCCTGAATGGGGGTGGTCACATAGCCATGGTGATGGCCGGCTCACACGTCAAATCTGCGTTCCAGTCCACCACTTTATATCAGCACCAAAGCACTCTCAGGTTGATAATGGACCTGCTTGGAGTCGCCGACCATCCCGGCAATTCGGCCACCGCGCCGACCATGCAGGAGTTCTTCCAGTAATTGCGTTGCACCCTTTCCGCTCGCCGAGCCTGAACCGGGCACCCCACGGGGTTACCTCGGTTGCCGGTTTGCAGCCAGGCGAATCATTCTGCTCCGTTGCGCCTTCGCGCCACGGTTGTCCATAAGACGGGCTGTACATAAATTGTCAAACACTCATGACCTGCGGACACCAGGCATGAGAATGCAATCGAGCGCATCAATACCAGACCCTGTGGAACCGCAGGCGCCTCCCCTGCGACTGTTAATGGAAGGGGCAGCATTCGGTAAATGAATATTCAGTTATGAAAGATCGAACCCGTCATCGACGGGACCTCCTCGGAGGCATTTTCGAGACCAAAGACCGTATCTTGACATTGCCGCCTCGGCGGCTTTAGTTGAATGTGCCTTCCCGATCTCGGCGATGACGCGGCGATTTTGGCCAAAATCTCAGTGCGCCGGCACATACAGCAGAAGCTTGTGTACCCTCCAGCAGGGCCTGGTTCTCGCTCCGGACACCCTTGATCCCCTTCACGTTCTGTAGCTGAACAATTTGTCCGTCGGGAAACGCAACGCGGTAAGTGGTTCCATCCAAAATATGTGCGCAACTCCCGTCCCTTTCCCGCGGGCAGCCGTCCGTGTTTCGGTCAATTTTGTTCAATTGCCAAATTATGCATCATCAGCATTGCCAAATTATGCATTATCCTTGCAACCTGGTTCGTATCAGGGCACGGGCTTCAGCCGTGCCGTAA
>JBARNL010000917.1:0-1653 GCA_049802955.1 Candidatus Angelobacter sp. | reverse complement strand
TGTTGGGGTGGTACGCGCAATCCCAGCGTAAGCTTCCGTGGCGCGGAGCAACCGATCCTTACCACATTCTTGTGTCGGAAATCATGCTGCAACAAACCAGGGTTGCGGTGGTGGAAGAGCGCTATACAAAATTCATCGCGCAGTTTCCTTCGGCGCAGAGACTGGCTTGCGCCAAAGAAGATACAGTACTTGCAGCTTGGAGCGGTCTGGGATATTACCGCAGGGCGCGGGCGCTACATGAAGCGGCAAAAGAAATTGTCCGGCGCGGGTCTTTTCCCGGGACTGCACCTGAGCTGACGGAATTACCGGGCGTTGGCCGCTACACGGCGGCTGCCGTGGCCAGCATTGCTTTTGGCGAACCCGTTGCCGTGGTGGATGGAAACGTCAAGCGCGTAATTGATCGGCTGGTAAACCGCAAAGCCCCATTTGAAAAACCTATTCCGCAAGAGCACTATTGGGAAATTGCCGCACAGTTGCTGGACCGCCAAGGTCCTGGCGACTTCAATCAAGCCATGATGGAGTTGGGTGCTCTGGTGTGCCTTCCCGCCAGGCCAATGTGCCATGCCTGCCCCGTCGCAAACCTGTGTGGCGCTCGCGGCCCCACGGAAAAGGCCAGTCGCCCGGCGCGCCGCAAAGCCGAGCTGCATTATGCGCTGGCGCGCAATGGCGGCAGTATTCTGTTGCGCCGGCGGAAGAAGCAAAGCTCTTTAATGCCGGGGATGTGGGAGCTGCCGGAGATCGGCGCGGCAGGAAAAAAATCCAAAGTGCCGTTGCTGAAGCTGCGACACTCCATCACCACCACGGATTACACCGTATTTGTGCATGCCGGAAAAAAGAAAAAGAGCCAGGCCGGCAGATGGATTCCTTTGCGTTCCGTCCATCGGCTGCCGCTCACTGGATTAACGCGCAAAATAATTCGAGGATTAGGGGATGCATAAAACAGTGTTCGCGTTTGCAATATTTCTGGGAACCATGGCCGCTCATGAATGCACGGCAGTTGCGTACGCAGCGGCACAGATCGCGACCAAGCCGGAGCAGGCAAACTTTCCCGCGTCCGATTGCTCCGCGGAAGCGAAGTCTCTTCCTAAAGGTACAACCCGCGTCTACATTGCGCTTCGCAATGGCAATGATGGCTCCGGCTCTTCCATGGCAGACGCGCGGGACGGCAGCACCGTGGCTGCTTTTGATACGATCCTGCGCTGCTATAGCGAGGGTTGCGCCGCTTCACAAAATTCTCGCGGGCCGGTGGCGAAGACGGAAAACCTGATTGTCTGTCTCGGTCCAGGAACGTTCTCAACTCTGGGCTCTTACGATTACCTCATCGACGTTCCGCACCCGAATCCTGCGGGCTTCACCATCGGCAAAGGATGGAAGATCCATGGCGCGGGAAAAGACAAGACCGTGGTAAAGCTGAGCGATTACCTGCCGATCACCGATCCCAAAAATCTTCAACATATGCCGGTGAATAGCGGAATTGGGCTGGTTTTTGGCACCAATTCAGACAATTCACCGGGAATTGAGATTTCTGACCTGACGATTGATGGAAATTATCCGGACCTGAAGTCGCGCGCGCGGCAAAACGGCATTAAGGCGCTTACGCTGGATGCAATCCACCTGCGCTCAGACTTGGGCGGACACCGGATTCATGACGTC
>JBARNL010000916.1:0-2036 GCA_049802955.1 Candidatus Angelobacter sp. | reverse complement strand
TTGTAAAGCTGGCGCGTAAAGATGAATGACGTGTTTGCCCACTGGCTTTTATCGCTCAGGTTGATGTTATTGAAGCGTTCCAGGAACTCAACCAGTTTTGCGTCAGTCTGCTGCAGGTCCTTGTTGTAGCGGATAATGGTGCAGTTGCGCGTCATCAGTTCGCCCAGCTCGCGCCACAGCCGAAACGGGTTTTCCGTCCCGTTTGAAGTCAGCAGCGCCGCATTTGCTTCCTCCTGGCGTTTGCGTTCAGAGTCATATACCGTGCTGCTCACGCCGTCAGTGGACTTGGTATTGTTCCTGGCGTAAAGCACGGCCTGTGGGCCGGCCACGAAGCCGCCATGAATACAGGAGAGAAGCGAATTCGCGCCCAACCGATTGGCGCCGTGATAACCGTATTCGCATTCGCCGGCTGCAAAAATTCCTTTAATGTTCGTTCCCTGGTTGTAATCCACCCAGAGACCGCCCATGGTGTAATGCATGCCTGGAAAAATTTTCATCGGGACTTCGCGCGGATCGTCGCCAACAAACTTCTCGTAAATTTCCAGGATCCCTTCCAGCTTCCGATTGAGCGTTTCACGATCGATATGCGTAAGGTCGAGATAGACCATCGGCTGGCCATCAATGCCAAGGTCATATTCGTAAACCACTTTATGAATTGCGCGAGTGGCCACATCACGCGGGACCAGATTGCCGTATTTCGGATACCACTCTTCCAGGAAGTAGAAACGCTCGGATTCAGGAATACTCTTCCAGTCGCGCTTATCACCTTTCGCCTTGGGCACCCAGACGCGGCCACCTTCACCGCGCGCCGACTCTGACATCAACCGCAGCTTGTCTTCGCCAGGGATCGATGTGGGATGGACCTGAATGAATTCGCCGTTGGCGTAATAGCAGCCCTGCTGGTAAAGCGCGGATTGAGCCGATCCTGTACAGACCACTGAATTTGTAGACTTGCCGAAGATCGCGCCGATGCCGCCAGTCGCCATGATGACGGCGTCGGCAGGGAACGTGCGAACTTCCATGCTGCGGAGATTCATGGCGCAGATGCCGCGGCACACGCGATTCGTATCAAGTACCGCGCTCAGGAATTCCCAATGCTCGTATTTAGTGACCTTGCCTTCGGCTTCATAGCGGCGGACTTGTTCATCTAAGGCGTAGAGAAGCTGCTGGCCGGTAGTAGCGCCGGCAAACGCTGTGCGATGGTAAAGCGTGCCGCCAAAGCGGCGGAAATCGAGCAACCCTTCAGGCGTACGGTTGAAGGTGACGCCCATGCGGTCCAGCAGATCGATAATGGACGGCGCAGCCTCGCACATGGCTTTGACTGGAGGCTGGTTGGCAAGAAAGTCGCCGCCGTAGACGGTGTCATCAAAGTGCTGCCATGTGGTGTCGCCTTCGCCCTTGAGGTTCTTTGCCGCATTGATGCCGCCCTGTGCGCAAACGGAATGCGACCGCTTGACCGGGACAATGGAGAACAAATCGACGTGACCACCGGCCTCCGCAATCTTGATAACGGCTGCCAAGCCCGATAGCCCGCCGCCTACCACGATAATTTTAGGTATTGTTGCCATAAACCTTTTTTAACCACAAAGGACACGAAGGATCACGAAGTAAAGTTTATGCTCTGCTTCATTTCGTACAAGCTAAAGGATGCTTGAAGGTTGAGAATCCAGAGCTAAAGAGTTCTCGCCGACCGGTTCATTCCTTTCTTTGTGGTTCCTTCGTGTCCTTTGTGGTTGAGTCTTTTAATGTGTACTTTGCTCCGCGCTTTGCTGTCTTGGGAGTTCAGCCGGTGTGTTCTTCCACTGGGGACGGAAGAACGCCGCCATGGTGACCCAGCCGACGATAATCAATGTGAGCGCGAGCACCGTACACGCCCGGCCCATCCATTTGCGCGACCGCTCACTTACGGTGATGCCCCACTTGGCGCAGAAAAGATAACTGCCGTAAGAGAAGTGCCACGACGCTGCGATGATCCCGATCAAATAAAATACCCCGGCCCACCAGTGTTGAAGCTCCAATTGCACCTTGTTAAATGC
>JBARNL010000915.1:0-2794 GCA_049802955.1 Candidatus Angelobacter sp. | reverse complement strand
CGGTTAGCTTTGATGGAAGGCTTGCAGAAGCGGCTCAATCACGCTGATTTTCTGGATAAAATCACCGTCATGAGGACGCAGTATGACCATCGCGACTTATGCATTCTGGATATCCTGAACCGGGAATGTTCCAAAGGTCACGCTTTAAAGCGATGGGCCAAGGAACGCGGGGTTAGGCGGGAGCAGATTATGGCTATCGGCGATAACCACAATGATCTGGAAATGCTTGAATTTGCGGGAGTTGCGGTTGTCATGGGAAATGCATCCAATGAACTGAAACAGAACGGCTGGATGGTAACCGGCAGCAATGACGAGAGTGGCGTCGCCCAGGCCGTGGAGCAGATTTTGGGGCTGGCTTTCAGCAGCTAATTGGGCGAAAATAGATGTCTTGCGCTTGATATGAGATTTTCAAGGACATTAACGGTCACGGCGCTTCTGGTACTCGCGCAAATGTCTGCGTTTGCAGGCCAGATTGCCAACCTGCGCAATGGATTTTCCATCCATTTTGACCGCAAAGAGCAAAACGCCAAATCCACCCGGCTTTTTACCTCCACTGGATACCTCGACATCGCAACCGACCAGATTACGTCCTTTGAAGAAGATGAAACCCCGCTCGTACCTGAACCGTCGCCGGCGACGCCTCCGACAGCACCTGCGGCCAACCAGGCTATGGCGAATAAGGCGATGGTCAACAAGCCTTTGATAAACCTTATTCCAGCAGCTCAGCAGGTGGCGACCAATAAAGTGACGGCTCCGGCGGCCGCAGCCGTAACCGCAATAGATCTGGATCAAGTGGTACGGGAAGCCAGCAACAAGAATCGGCTTGACCCTGACTTTGTGAGCAGCGTGATCATGGCGGAGAGCAACTTCAAAACTCATGCTGTATCGAAAAAAGGCGCTCTTGGACTGATGCAGTTGATGCCCGCCACCGCGGCGCAGTTGGGCGTTGCCGACCCGTTCGATCCTAAAGCGAATGTGGAAGCCGGCACAGCATATCTGAATGCGCTTCTTATTCGATACCACGATGATCCGGTCAAGGCCCTGGCCGCTTACAATGCCGGAGCCTTCAGAGTAAAACAGTACAACGGCGTTCCTCCATATCGAGAGACGCGGGCCTATGTCTCAAAAATTGTCCGCGACTTCAACGCTAAGAAGCGCGCGCAGATGAAAGCCGTGGCTGCAAGCAAACCGGCAAATGGAGCAAAAATCGCGGGTACCCCGGCCAAAACAGCCAATCCCGCACCCGCGAAAAAAACCAAGCCACAGCAGGCCAGCGTATCCAAATCCGCAAGTCCGGCCTAAGGCATCACAGAGATAGATAAAGCGCGTCCTGCCCGCAGGGCGCTTTTTTGTATGATGATTATTCCCGGCTTAACTACATGAGCAAAAAGAGATTTCTGATCACTGCCCTGGTGCTGGTTGTGCTGGCCGGACTGGTCTATCTCCAGGTAAGGGCCTGGAAAAAATTTGACTGGCACCGCTTCTGGGTGGCGACCCACAATACGAATAAATTTTATCTTGTGGCCGGCGTGGCGCTGGTCTATGCCGACTATATTCTTCGCGCCATGCGCTGGAAGATCATGCTGCGTCCCGTGTGTCCTGAAGCCAAGACCTCTGACCTGGTAGCGCCGACCGTGATCGGCTTTGCGGGGCTGGCCCTGCTGGGCAGGCCGGGAGAGTTTATCCGCCCCTACCTGATCTCGCGCAAAGTGAATCTGAGCATGGCTTCGCAACTGGCCGTGTGGACCGTGGAACGCATTTTTGACATGGGCGCTTTCGCCCTGATCATGGCCGTAAATATCCTGTGGTCAAGGGAGACGCTCAGCCGACTTCCGGGTTTTGCCAACTCCGCCCGAAGGCATCTACTTGGCCAGGAGATTTCGTCCTTCACTTATTTTGAAATGTTTGCGCTGGCGTTGCTGGCCGGAGTGTGCTTTGTGGGCTTAGTAGCATTCCGAGTGCGGAAAAATCCCGCCACGGCATCCAGTGTCTTTGCGCGGCTGTTTGGCAGAATCTCCCCTACGTTCGGCCATGCAGTTGGCAAACGCGTGCTGGCCTTTGGCCAGGGCCTGAACACGGTTGAGGATATGAAAGCCTTCTTTCAGTTATCCGGTTTATCTATTGTAATTTGGTTATTTATTGGATTGGCATATCTTGCGGTGACGCACGCATATTCGATCCACAAGCTATCGCAAATGACGCTTTCCAGCGTCTTCCTGCTGACTGCGGCCAGCGTAGTTGGCGGCATCTTGCAGTTGCCGGTAGTCGGCGGCGGATCGCAACTTGCGACCATTGGGATGCTTCGCGGCGTATTCAATCTTTCACCCGAACTGGCCACCAGTTGCGGAATCATGCTCTGGCTGGTCACGTTCATGTCGGTCACGCCTGCCGGCTTGGCGATGGCGCGGTCAGAACATGTATCCATCACCCAGATTGAGGAAGAGAGCATTCAGCAAGAAGAAAGGGCTCAGGAGGAAGAATCGGGAGATCGGGACATCGGGTCATCAAGACATCCAAGTCGTCGGGACATCAGGTAATAAGGGGTCGATAGGCAGACCTTACCTAGAACAGGCAAATGCCAGAATGCCAAAACTGCCAAAAATCGCCGAAATTGAAAATCCAATCCTTGCCCCCATTCTTTCCGATCAGTGTCATCCGTGTTCATCAGTGGTAAGGTTTTGCTTTTCCGATCACCCGATGTCCCTATCCACCGATCACCCGATATCGTTCCTGCCTGTTACAATCTTAATCATCACACCCCATTGAGAGTTCCGGTTAAGACACGATGAAATGT
>JBARNL010000914.1:0-6455 GCA_049802955.1 Candidatus Angelobacter sp. | reverse complement strand
ATAGACCGGGATAAATAGCGCGAAAGAAAAGCCGGAGATCGTGGCCAAGGCGTCGCCCAGGCGCTTGCGCGAGACTGCAAAACCAGCCAGAAATGCCGCGAAGACCAAATTCACGTCCAGCAAGCCTGCCACAGCTACATAAGCGAATGCGATCAGCAGCGTGAACGTCACAGGAGAATTGATCGCCAGCAGATTAAATCGCGATTTTGAAATGCGTTTGGTGGCGCGAGGGAAGAGAACCAGACCAAGGACGAAGTAAACGAGCGTGATGCCGATATGCACTGCAATTTTGCGCGCCGGCAATCCCGCTGCGTCGGCAATCGCCGTAGCGATGGCCAGCACTGCCCAGAGAACAATGTCTTCCAATACAGCCACACCCAACACTAGGCGGGCGAAACGCGTGTGCAGGATTTTAAGATCGAAGAAGATGCGCGAGATCACCGGGATTGAAGTCACGGCGACCGCAATGCTCATTACCAGCAACAGCGAAGCGCGGCTGGATTTTACGCCCATAAACCAGCCCAGCGGCAGCACAGATCCGAGCGCCAGCATGATGAAGAAAGGCAGTGCCGTGCCAACGGCAGCCAGCCAGCCGATCTGCTTGCGCTCATGCTTCTGGAAGAGCGCTTTGGTTTCCGCGCCGGAAAGAAACATCAGCATGAGCAAGCCGAGATAGTAGAGCAGGTCGAGCGCTGCTTTTTTTTGCGGTGCGGCTACGTCAAGCTGGAGAAAGTGCGTGTAAGCGGCCCATCGACCGAGGACAAACGGGCCAAGAATGCAACCCGCCAGAATTTCTCCGATCACGCGCGGCTGGCGCAGGCGCGCAAACAGGTAGCCGAGCAGATGTGCGCCGGTAAGCAAGATCGCAAGAAACAGAATGAGTGGGCCGATGGCACTGGAAGGCATGAATTAGGATCCCGAGCTGCTGTCGTTTAAGTCAGATGAAATCGCCGCCCGTGGCGTTGGCTGACCGAAGTAGTTGGCTGAGTCAGGCAGGCGCTTGGCTTTTGTTACCATGGATATACATGGCCCAGACCGATAAAGTTCGCGTCCGTTTTGCTCCGTCACCTACAGGGCAGCTGCATATCGGCAATGTCCGCACGGCACTGTTTAACTGGCTGTTTGCGCGCCAGAAGGGCGGCACGTTCATCCTGCGGATTGAAGACACTGACCTGGAGCGCAGCGAGGCGAGGTACGAAACCCAACTCATGGAAGACCTGAAATGGCTGGGTATTGACTGGGACGAAGGGCCGGACGTGGGCGGACCTTATCCGCCTTATCGCCAGTCAGACAAGATGGATGTTTACCGCGCCTATGCCGAGCGGCTCATCAAAGAGCGAAAAGCCTATTACTGCTTCTGCACCGCCGAAGAGCTGGAGCGTGATCGACAACAGGCCATGGCGGAGCAGCGCCAACCGAACTATTCCGGCAAGTGCAGGAACATTGATCCCGTTGAGGCGGAGCGGCGTCGCGCGGCGGGCGAGCCTGCCGCAATACGGTTGCAGATTCCTGAGCGTCCCATCCGCTTCCATGACATCGTGCGCGGCGACGTGGAGTTTTCAAATGAAGTGGTGAGCGATCCCATCATTGTCCGGTCGAGCGGCATGCCAACGTACAACTATGTGGTAGTAATTGACGACGCCGATATGAAAATCACACATGTCATTCGCGGCGACGACCACATTTCCAACACGCCGAAGCAGGTAGCTGTCTATGAAGCTCTGGGGCTGCCGGTACCGGAGTTTGCGCATCTCTCGACGATCCTGGGACCTGACCGTGAGAGATTGTCCAAGCGCCACGGAGCCACGTCGGTGGCCAACTTCCGCGAGATGGGGATTTTGCCGGAAGCGCTGATGAATTATCTTGCGCTGCTGGGCTGGGCGCCCAGCGGCGGAGATCGAGAAATCTTTACCAAGGACGAACTGATCAAGGAGTTCGATCTGGAGCGTGTAAATCCAGCGCCCGCGGTCTTTGATTTTACAAAGCTCTACTGGATCAACCGGCATTACATCAAGCAGAGCCCGCCGGAGCGCATTCATCAGATGGGCACAGAGGCCATGCAGCGCGCGGGACTGCTGCCAGCCAGCGTCAACGGAAATGTCAGTGGCTGGATAAATGGCCTTATCGATCTGCTCGCGCCTTATGTCGATCAACTTGATCAGCTTCCGGAAAAGGCAAAGATCGTTTTCAACCATGACGCCGCAGCGGCGCTGGCCCTGCCGGAAAATGCTGAAGTATTTGCCAGCGACAAAGCCAAAGCCGTGATGCAGGCGTTTGCGAAGCGTGCCGCAAATGAGTCGCCGCTGACGCCGGAGCGCTTTAAGTCGATCATGGATCAGATCAAAGTGGAGACCGGCGCCAAGGGCAAAGACCTGTTTCATCCCGTGCGCATCATGTTGATCGGCTCGCATTCTGGCCCGGACTTTAACAAGCTGATTCCGCTGATTGAAGAGGGCAGCAGGCTGGAAATGCCGGTACATGTGAAGAGTGTGCGCGAACGGGTTGAGGAATTTACCGCAGCGCAAAACAATGGGTTTTAAAAATGAAGTGTGGAACGCAGCCGCCCTCGGCTGCGATGAAGAATCTCATGGAATGCAGGCGAGGGCGCCTGCGCTCCTGGCTTATTTTCGAGAGGGCGAGGTATTCCCGCGCCAGCAGCTTTCTTTGGATGTGAAGAAACACAATGAAACAGCATTTCCGCTTCGACTTCACCTTTCCGCGCAATTATGAAGTCAGAATCCTGGAAGCCGCTCCTCCTGTTCATCCCGTTGAAAAGCTGTATCACTATCCCGTGGAACTTGAGGAAGGCGACCGCAGCGGCGCGTACGTGCGTGTTACGCCGCAGAGCGGCCCGGCCTGGGCGGGATTCTTTGCGCTGGGTTTTGACTCCGATCAGGTGGTCAATCAGGTTTCTTCAACGCCTGATCCCGAGCGATTTTGCGTAGTGGTGGGTGGATACGCATATGTGGTGAAAGCCTCTGATCCTGCCGTGTGGCTGCGGGTTGAGCAGCGGCCAGTGGTGGATCTGCGCGTGCTTTCGCAGCAAGGTCTGCTGCTCTTTGCCGGGTTCACGTCGATTACGGCGGTCGCCAGTTCAGGGATTGCATGGACAACCCAGCGGCTTACCTGGGAAGGGCTGACCATCAGCGCCGTCGACGGAGACAAGCTGCTAGGCCACGGGTGGGATGCGCTGGCGGATAAGGAAGTGCCGTTTGAAGTGGACTTGAAGACGGGGAAACATACAGGCGGGGCGAGGCCGTGACATAAAATGTGATCTGGCACCGGATCTGCGCGGCTACGGATGATCAAGCATGGAGTCTCACCTTCGCCATGTCTAACCGGGCCTTGCAATCCTGCCGGAAGTGCTTTTCGCACTGTGCTCACGCCTGCAAAGTGGCTCAAGAGAAGATGCTTCGACTTTGCGCCTTACGGCGCTACGCTCCAGGATTTCGGCAGGAAGCTCCCGTTCGTCTGCGCCTCACTCACGCTTCCTAAACGCCTCACGCTATAATTGAACATGGCGACACACCCGCAGCCCGCTTCGCAAAAAGAGCTGAAGCTGCTTACGGCCAGGTTCCAACAACTGCTGGCCAAGGTCGCCGAAAACCGTCCTACAGACGATCTGGAAATCATCCGCAAGGCCTATGATTTCTCTCTTAAACATCATCAGGGGCAGACCCGTGCTTCAGGAGAACCGTATCTCATACATCCGCTGGAAGTGTCATTAGTGCTGGCGGACATGAAGCTGGATTCCACGGCGATCTCCGCCGGGCTGCTGCATGATGCGATTGAAGATACGCCGGTAACACATGAAGACATCCGCCGCGAATTTGGCGATCAGGTCGTCCACATTGTTGAAGGCGTCACCAAGATCGACAAAATTAATCTGGCCAGCCGGGAAGAGCGGCAGGCGGAAAACGTCCGCAAGATGGTGCTGGCCATGGTGGATGATATCCGCGTGGTGCTGATCAAGCTGGCGGACCGCTTGCACAATATGCGCACGCTGAAGCACCTGCCTGAAGAGCGCCGCCAGCAGGTAGCGAAAGAAACGCTGGAAATTTATGCTCCGCTGGCGCATCGGCTGGGTATGGGCAAGGTGCGCGGCGAGTTGGAAGATCTTTCATTCCGGTATGTTGATCCGATCGGCTATGACCAGGTGCGGACCGCCGTGGAGCAACGCCGCAAAGCCGGTGAAGCGTTCCTTGCCAAGCTGGTAAAAATTCTGCAAGGGAAGCTCAAGGAAAACGGGGTTGACGCCAAGGTTGAAAGCCGGATCAAGCGGCTTTACAGCATCCATCAGAAATTATTGCGGCAGCGCATTACCGTGGACCAAGTCTATGATCTGCTGGCCGTGCGAATTATTACCAAGTCAGTAAAAGATTGCTACACCGTGCTGGGCGCGATCCACCAGATGTGGCGTCCGGTGCCGGGACGGATAAAAGATTTCATCGCCATGCCCCGGCCGAATCTTTACCAGTCACTGCATACTACCGTGATTACTGAGGACGGCCACCAGTTTGAAGTGCAGATCCGCACGGAAGAGATGCACAAGATTGCCGAAGAAGGCATTGCCGCGCACTGGAAATACAAAGACGGCAGCCCGGTCAGCGCCAAAGACGAACAGCGGTTGGCATGGTTGCGCCAGGTAGTGGAGTGGCAGCAGGATGTAAAAGATCCTAACGAATTCCTTTCCACGCTGAAAGTCGACCTTTATCCGGAAGAGGTTTACTGTTTCACGCCGATGGGCAAAGTGGTGATCCTGCCGCGCGACGCCAGCGCCATTGATTTTGCCTATGCCATTCATACTGAGGTGGGACACTCGTGCGTGGGGGCCAAGGTGAATGGGCGCATCGTTCCACTGCGAAACAAGCTGCGCAATGGCGATGTGGTGGAGATCATGACACAGCCGGGACACAATCCCAGCCGAGACTGGCTGGGCTTTGCCAAGTCCACGCGGGCGCGCAACAAGATACGGCATTGGCTGAACATTCATCAGCGCGAGCGGGCCATTGAGATCGGGAAAAAGCTGCTGGAAAAGCAGGCACGCAAGTATCGCCTGGCGCTAAAGGATTTTAACGAGAAGACGATGGACGCGATCGCCAAGGAATACGGCCTGGGCGGCGGGCAAGACCTGCTGGCGGGGATCGGTTATGGGAAGTACTCCGCGCGTCAGATATTGGCCAAGCTTTCACCGGAAATTTCCGAGCAGACACCTGCCGCGGAAGAGACGCCGAAGGCCGGCAGCACGCTGGGGACGGTGATCCGGCGCGTCTTTGGCCAAAGCGCTGATACCGGCGCAATCAAGGTAAAGGGCTACAACGATCTGCTAGTCTATCGGGCGCGATGTTGCAACCCAATTCGCGGTGAAGCAATTGTCGGCTATGTGACACGCGGTAAAGGCGTGGCCGTACACGCGGTCAGTTGCCCCAACGTAAACAACCTGATGTATGAGGCGGACCGGCGTATTGCGGTGGAATGGGCCAAGGCGCTCAAGGTGGACAAGACGAATGGACGCGGGACGTATCCGGTAAAGCTGACGGTTTTCTGCGATGACCGCCCGGCGATGTTGAAGCAGCTCACGGCCGTAATCTCTGATGACAATACAAACATCCGCAACATTGAAGCCCGCACCGCCGACAGCCAGGCCACCATCGATATTGTGATTGATATTGAAGACGTGAAGCACCTGGAGCGGGTGATTGGCGGGCTGAGAAAGATTCCGGGAATTCATGATGTGCAAAGGCTGAATAAAGTCTAGGCGAGCACTCAGCTGTCAGCATTCAGCACTCAGCCAAGGCGAATTCTTTTCGCCGCAGATTGCGCAGATCAACCCAGATTAAAAATCTAGCCGCGAATCAACGCGAACGGACACGAATCAAGCAACCAACATCAAAAGCTTTTGAAACACAAAGGAACAGAGTAAGCAGAGGCGATAGGTTGTGAATCTATCCTGAAGACCTCATCTTCGTTCTTTCGACACAGTCTTATTTGATCAGAGCAGAGCAGTTAGAAATAAGCCCAAATTAAAGCCAATCGAAATACACAAACCGTAGCACGCAAAAGAACAAAAATCCTCCGAGTCCTCTGTTCCTCTGTGTTTCAAAGGTGTTTGTATTTGTCGGATCAGCGCCGATCAGCGAAAATCAGCGGCGAGGTTTTCTGGAGGACTTTCATGAGCGGCTTCACTCGAGACGTTGTTTCAACCCCAAATGCACCCAAAGCGATTGGCCCGTACTCGCAGGCGATCAAAGCCAATGGTTTCGTTTTTATCTCCGGGCAAATTCCGATTGACCCAGCAACGGGAAACCTGATCCAAGGCGGGATTGAGGCGCAGACGGAGCAGGTGCTGAAGAATCTGAGCGCAGTTCTGCAGGCGGCGGGCAGCAGCTGGGAAAAAGTGGTAAAAACCACCGTGTTCTTGAAAAGCATGGCGGAGTTCGGGCAGATGAATGAGG
>JBARNL010000913.1:0-3902 GCA_049802955.1 Candidatus Angelobacter sp. | reverse complement strand
CTCGCGAATGTCCTGGCCGTAGTTCGGAATGCCCTGCAAGACTCGCCACATCTCCAGCGCTTCCGCGCCCACGGGTTTCGCGCCGGCAGTTACCAGCAGGTTCCACAGCTCCTGCGCTTTGTTGGGGTCCAACCAAAGCTCAAACCAGCCTGGTTTCTGTTCCGGACCGCGGATCAGAGTCGCCGCTACATCGTCAGTCCCTATGTCCCGAACTTGCAGCGGCTGCATGCCGTTGGCATTGATTCCCGCATTCGATAAAACAGATTCTGCATTTGGCCCGCAAATGCCAACCGAAACGGAATCTCCGCCGACCGCAATCAGCTCAACTTTATCCATGATGATGAAGCGCCTCATGGCATGCACCAGCGTTTCCACCTGGCGGGCATCGGTCTCAAGGGCAAATGATTCACCCCGGCAGTAGATGTACATATCGCCCAGGATGCGGCCCTGCGCGTTGAGCACAAAATTGTAATTGCCGCGGTTCTCCGGCAGGTCACGAACGTTATTGGTGACCATGTTGTGCAGCCATCGTACGCGGTCTTTTCCGTTTACATTAATCCGTCCGCGCCATGTCAGCGCAAAGACGCCGCAGCCTGTACGCAGCGCCGCCAGTTCCGCCGTCGAGTCGCCAAAACTTAGCGCCATCTCAGCGCCGTTATACGTGCCGGTGCGCGCTGCAGGAGTGTGTAGCCAGGGATGGAGAGCAATTTGCGCCATAATTCAATGATCGATGCCCAATATTTGATTATAGCCAAGGTGGCAGGATGCATGCCGTCTGGAGACAAACACGGCGCGTCAAGAGAGGACGTGAATTTACCGGCTGGCAAAAAATTTGTTCCAATAAAACAAGTGTCAGGGCACGACTTCCAGTCGTGCCGTAAGTGCCTCATGACCTGGGCTTTAGCCCCTGAAAAATAAGAACGCGAATTGAAACCAGCTTTTCCGCAACCCCGAGCAGCCCGAAACTCATCCCTGGAGCATTAGGCCCATTCTGTTTCCGCATCCCGGCTGCTAGACTGGCGTCATGCCTGAGCCGCAGGAAAAGAATGATCCAAAAGAAGAGAACATCTGGCGGCAGATTGGCCGCTACAGCAACCTGGCTTTCGTCCTGCCCGCCGCAATTATCGGTGGTCTGATCATCGGCCACCTGCTGGACCGCTGGCTGAAGACCACTTGGATCACCCTGGCGGGGCTTTTTGTCGGTTGCATTGCCGGGTTTGCCGAACTGATTCGCGGAATCATTCAATCGAGCAAGGATTCATGACTACGCCGCTCGATGACGCAATTCCTGATCAGGAAAATGATCCCGCGCCTGCTGATCAAACGCCTGTCGATCCGGCAATGGAAGCACGCCTCTCCGGCGCTTACGGCAGGATTCTGCGGGTAGCGATTTTGTTTAGTGTCGCTGGAACACTGGCCGCCGCGCTGTTATATACCTGGCAGAGTGGTTTAGGTTTTGCCATCGGATCGCTCCTGGCTTATATCAATTTCGTCTGGCTGCATCGCGGCACGGAGCGGCTTGTAGAACGAATAGTTGCGTCGAATCAAACGAGTGTCGCTGGCAAATCTAAGCCCAGAAAGGTCCGTTTCTCATTCCCCTTTCCTTTGCGTTATGCTCTCCTGATCGCGGTGGCCTATGTTATATTAAAAAGTTATCCAAGGCTGCTCATTGGCTTCATAGTGGGCCTCATCCTGCCGATTCTGGCTGCAATGGGTGAGGGCATTTATGAAGCTGTGGTGATCAGTAAGATTGACCAAGCCTCTCGCTAGTTTTCAAGCTTTTATTTTAAATTTTCAAACGGTTGAAGTAACAGGAAAATGCCTGAACAGCTCTGGTTTACCGCGTTCTTAAATCATTATTTTGCCGGGATTGCCGCATCCTTGCTGCACATGGTGGGCTTGCAGCCCAAGTACGCTAACGCGCCTATTACCGATCCTGTGGCTATGGAAATACTGGTTGTTCTGGTTCTGCTGATATTTTTCGTGGTCGTGCGGGCGCGCCTTTCCGTTGAAAAGCCAAATGGCCTGCAGCACCTGGTGGAAGCGACCGAGGAATTCATTGCCGACCAGGCGCATGGCGTTATGGGACACGGCTATCTGCGCTACGTTCCTTACGCCGTCACTCTGGGGTACTTCATCCTTTTGGGCAATCTGCTCGGGCTCGTGCCAGGATTTGAATCACCGACGGCCAACCCCACTGTACCGCTGGGCTGCGCCCTTTTGACTTTTGTCTATTACCACTATCACGGGCTCCGCGTTCATCGCCACCGCTATATCAACCAGTTCATCGGCCCGGTATGGGCGCTTGCGCCGCTCATGCTTTTGATTGAAGTGGTAAGTCATTTTGCCCGCATCCTGTCACTCACTGTCCGCCTTTACGCCAATATGTTTGCCGGTGACATGGTCACGCTGGCGTTTTTCTCGTTGGTCCCTGTGCTGGTTCCAGTCGCCTTTCTGGGACTGCACCTGTTTGTGTCGCTCGTTCAGACTTTCATTTTTGTCATGCTCACGCTCGTCTATCTGGGCATGGCAGTGAGTGAAGAGCATTAGAGTTTTTGTAACAAGCCAGCCAGCGTGAGGGCGTTTGTCCCCCAGGGCTAGCGTCAACCACCCACTGGCGGCAACTTCATAAGGAGAAAAATGTGAAAGCTTACGTTTCTTTTGTTGATCGCTGCTGCGGTCCTTCTGGTCGCATCTCCGGTTTACGCACAAACACCGGGCGGCGCGCCTGCCGGTAACTGGGCCGTTCCAATCGGCGTTGGTCTGGGCATGGGTCTTGCCGCAGGCTTGGCTGGACTTGGCCAGGGCAGGGTCGCCGGATCGGTGGCTGAAGCGCTGGCCCGTAATCCCGGAGCACGTGCGGGTATCCAACTTGCACTCTTCATCGGACTGGCCTTCATTGAATCGCTGGTTCTGTTCACCTTCGTACTGCTTTTCCTCCGCACGCAATAAATTCTCGAGAAACCAAAGGCCTTCGCTCCGGCGAAGGCTTTTTTTCGTCCGGTGGTATCCTTGATCCACTCATGTCCACTGCTCCGGCCCTTGCGTTCGATAATGTCAGCAAACATTACCGCGGCTTTTTTCGCAGCCAGTGGGTCACGGCGTTGCGCGGCTTTTCTTTGCGCGTGGAACGCGGCGAGATCTTCGGCTTCCTCGGCCCCAATGGCGCAGGCAAGACCACAGCGATGCATCTTGCCATAGGACTGATGTTTCCCAGCAGCGGCCGGGGTGAAATGTTGGGGCACAAATTCGGACACGCGCCCACCCGCCGCCGCATCGGCTTCCTGGCGGAAAACGTAGCTCTTTATCATCGTCCCGCGGCAAAGCTGGTCCGATTTTATGGCGCCCTGAACGGCTTGCACGATCCGCAGCTTCGCCAGCGCACCACGGAGATGCTCAAGGAACTTGAACTCACTGACGTCGCTGACCGCAACGCCGGAAAGTTTTCCCGCGGCATGCTGCAGCGCATCGGACTGGCGCAGGCGCTGGTCAATGATCCGGATCTCCTTATCCTCGACGAGCCGGCTTCGGCGCTCGATCCTCTGGGGCGCATGCGCGTTCGTGAAATCCTGCTGCGGGCGCGCGAGGCAGGCAAGACAGTCTTTCTCAGCTCCCATCTGCTTTCAGAAGTCGAGCAAATCTGCGACCGCTTGGCCATTGTGATCAAGGGCCGCGTGGCCCGCGTGGGGACTCTGGCCGAGCTGCTGGAATCGCAGGACCGATTTGTGATTACCGCCAAGGGAATTGATGCGCTCATGTTTGAAGGCTCACAGCAGAACGGCTTTATCAAGATCACTGTGCCGGCCCTGACGCAGCGCAGAACCATTGAGAAAATCTGGCTGGCCGGCGGCGAGGTGATTGCAGTAAACCCGATCCGCCGCACGCTGGAAGACTTTTTTGTG
>JBARNL010000912.1:0-1832 GCA_049802955.1 Candidatus Angelobacter sp. | reverse complement strand
CGTTCTGGGAGCAGCCTTCGTTTCTTCCACCTGCACGCGCGGTGTCCACGTGCCCGTCCAGGGAAGACGATATGCAAACCCGATGCTCTTTACCGCAGGAAGGTCCGACAAACGGTCCACCACCCTTCGCGCGAGCGCATTGGCTTTTGCCGGGTCATCGGAAAAGTAGAGCCCCATCGGATATACGCTTCGGGTCTCGAATCCCGGGTCCGCAGACTGCGAACTCAAAAGCCCGCGAACGAGCAAGCCTGCACTGATTAACAAGATCATCGAGAGGGCCACCTGCCCGACGACGAAAAAATTGCGCAGCCTAGAACGCGTGACTTGTTGTCCGAAGGTGGTCCCTTCCTCCTTGAGTGCTGTCGTCAAATCCGCCCTAGAAAATTGAAGTGCGGGAGAGATCCCGAAGGCAACGCCGGTCAGGATTGAGAGCAAGAGGGTATAGGCCAAAACAGAAGGATCTGGACTCATCTGGATGGCGAAAGGGTCGAGATGGAAGGCCCCCTCGACCACCGGCGCAATGCCGAGCCAGAGGAATTTCGTGCTCCACAACGAGATTAGTAATCCTGCTCCGCCGCCAAGAATGGCGAGCAAGACGCTTTCCGTTAGCATTTGCCGAATGAGACGGGAACGGCTCGCACCGATGGCAAGGCGCACGCCGAGTTCTCTCTGGCGACTCGCTGCGCGGGCCAAAGACATATTGGCCAAATTGACGCAGGCGATCAGCAATACCATCCCGAGGACAACCATCAAGAGCGCGACGAAACTACGAAAACGGAGATCGTTTGTGCCGCCGAAGAACGTTGCGGGCCGGAGCGTCACCGAAATTGTGCGATCTTCCTCAGCATGCTCCGCACCAAACTGCTGTGCCAGCACCGTACTCTCCGCCTGCACATTATCGAGTGTGGCGCCCGGAGCCAGCCGGGCGAGGAGTTGAATCTGACGATTGGCCGCTTGATTTAGCCAGTCTTGTGATGAAAGAACTGCCGCCTGCATGGACAGCGGAGCCCAAAAGTCAGGAACTAACGGCGGGTTTGCCGTGCCGATGAAGGACTTGGGAGTAACACCGATGACGGTAAACGCTGTGCCATTGATGTTCAACACCTTTCCGAGAATGCGCGGATCGGCATCGAAACGCAGCTTCCAGAAGGGATAACTTAAAACCACGACGGGATGTGCACCCGGCGACCCCTCATCCTCAGGCAGAAAGGTCCGGCCTGCTGTAGAGCTGATCCCCATCTCGGAGAAGTAGTTAGCAGAGACGAGTTGGCCCTTTATACCTTCACTTCCATGAGCTGGTTGGTACTGTACGCTTGCCGTCGACGGCAGCAGCGCCGAGGTGCCGAACGGCCAACTCGCGGCGACCAAGCCGGAGAATCCGCGATTCTGCTCGCGGTAGTAAAGATATTCCGGGTAGGAGAATGCGTACTGATTGTCACCGGCAGATCCGCTGGCAAAGCTCCGCACCAGTCGCACCACTTCTTCCGGATGGCTAACAGGCAGAGGCTTCAGCGCGACAGCGTTGAAGGCGGTGAAAAGGCTTGTATTCAAGCCAATTCCAAGCGCCAGCGTCAAGATCGCCGTCAATGTAAAGGCGGGATTTTTGTGGAGCATGCGGGCGGCAAAGCGGAGATCTTGGAACAGATTTTCAAAGTGAAAAAAGGTCCACATTGCGCGAGTACTCTCTTTCGCCAAAGTGGCGTTGCCGAATTGGCGACTGGCCGCGTAACGCGCTTCGTCGGCGTCGATCCCCGCGCCGCGGATTTTCCCTTCGCGCATGTCGAGGTGAAACGCAACTTCGTCTTGTAGATCGCGGTCGAGCTGTTTTCGGC
>JBARNL010000911.1:0-7534 GCA_049802955.1 Candidatus Angelobacter sp. | reverse complement strand
CAGGTCCATAGGAGAAATAGCCAGACGGATATCCCCGGCAGCGGCGTTTTTAGCGATTACGCTATAGAGGGGAATCGTCCCTATAATCCATGAGAAAACATACGCCACGGCCACGCCCAGCAGGCCGCCGGTAAAAGTGATGGCCATGGCTTCAGCCAGAAATTGTGTGAGGATGTCGCGCCGCCGCGCTCCCAGCGCTTTTTCCACGCCAATTTCACGCGTGCGCTGCGTAACTGAAACCAGCATGATATTCATCAATCCCACGCCGCCGATTCCCAGCGTAAGCGTGCCAATAACGGCCAGCAGCACCTGCAACGCCAGAGTTATGATTTGCCAGTTCTTCAGGTTCTTCATGGTGTTCCAGATAAACACCGCGCGCGGGTCCTTGCCGTTGAAGCCGTGGGCCGCGCCCAGCGCGCTGCGGATATCGCCTTCCACCTTTTCGTATTCCATGCCTTCGTAATCCAGCCAGATTCCGTCCAGGTAGCGCGTGTCGCGGATGTCGCCCATCGTCGAAAAAGGAATGTAAACGATTGCGTTGACGTTGTCGTCGCCTTCCTGCATCTTCGGCTCAAGCACGCCGATCACTTCAAAGCTGATCCCGGAAATGCGAACGGTTTCACCCAGCGCCGGCTGGCCGGAAAAAAGTTTGTCTTTGGCGTCAGAGCCCAGCACCGCCACGCGGGAACGCTGCATCTCGTCGCCATCGTTGTAAAAGCGCCCTTCTTCCACTCTGATGGCGCGCACCGGCACAATGGCCGGCGTAAATCCGCCTACGTTGAATTTCTGCGTCCGATTTTCATGCTGTACGCTGGCGTCAAATGACGCTTCCGGCGTGATATGGCGGACCACTGGAATCTGCTCCTGCAAGTGCTGCACGTCGTCGGTGGTGAACCGAATCTGCGTGCCGGCCTTGGCTCCGCCTGCCTGCAAGGAAGTTCGTCCGGGAAACACTCCCATCATCTGCATGCCAAAGTTGGTAGAAATGGCGGTGATGGCGCGGCCAAACCCTGCTCCGTACGCCAGCAGGATCACCACTGTGGCAATGCCCCACGCCATTCCCAACATCGTCAGCGCCGTGCGCCGGCGGTTGTGCTTGATGGACGAGTATGCCTGTCCCAGTAAATCGTGGACCATCCGCCTTATTCCCTTCTCAACGCTTCGACCGGCTGCAATAGCGAAGCCTTCCGCGCTGGATAGAGCCCCGCCACAATTCCCGCGATCGACAATGAACCTAAGGCCACTGCCGCCGAGGCTGGCACAATATGGGGCAAGTCGAATCCCGGAGGCGTTGGCAGCTTGGCGAGAATAGCCATCACGCCAGCAGTAATCGCAATGCCGGTGCCGCCGCTCGGCGCCGTAAGAAATGCGCCTTCCAGAAAAAACTGCATCAAAATACGTCGATTCGTGGCTCCCAGCGCCTTCATCAATCCAATCTCGCGCGTGCGCTCCGTCACCGAGACCAGCATGATGTTCACAATGCCAATCGCGCCCAGCACCAGCGTTACCATGCCAACGCCGCCCAGGAAAATATCCATGCCGTCAAAAATCTTGCCCACCATGTCCTGCGTTTCTACCGAGTCCCAGCCCTGAAAAGCGTCTTTATTGCTGGCATCAAAGCCGTGATTGCGGGCAATGATCTTGTGTACCTGCTCTACTGCGCCGGCATGCTTGTCTCGGCTCACGGGTTTCAAGATGAGATTGCCGATGTCATCCGGCGTATGCTCATTTTTCATCGGGAAATACTGGTGCATGGTGCTGAAAGGAATATAGACGCGCACGTTGTTCAGGTTATTTTCCTGCCGCCCGATGTTGGCCAGCACGCCAATCACTTCAAAGCGAATGTCATTCAGCAGAATGGTGCTGCCTATAGCCGGCCTGCCGGGAAACAAATTGCGCATCATCTGAAAGCCCAGAACGCATACCTCGCGTTTCTGGTCTTCATCCGCCTGGTTCAGCCAGCGCCCTTCTCCCTGCGGCAGAAAGCGGATGTGATTAAAATTTGGTGTGCTTCCGCTCACGAAGCCGCTGGCGGTAGCAAAATCGCTCACCGCGCGAATATCGCCGCGACCTACCACCGGCGCCACGTCGCCCACCAGTGTCGCTTCATTCTTGATGTCCAGGTAGTCTTTGTAGGTCAGGTAATAGCTGCGCTGGTCTTGATTCTGGCCCGGGACCACCGGAATCTGCCCACCCCAGGCAAAGATTACGTCCTCGCCAATAGTCGCCATGTTCTTGCGCTGGCCGGAACGAAACCCTTCGCCCACGCCCACCAGAAACAGCAAAGATCCCACGCCCCAGGCAATGCCAAACATGGTGAGAAATGAGCGCAACTTGTGGGCCCACAAAATGCTCAGTACCTGCCCGATCGTGTCCAACGCCATTCTCATTTGCGATCAGCTTCTTTCATCTCTTTCTTGCGATAATCAACGATCTTGGATATTTAACGATCTCTGCTTTTACCATCTTAGAGAACCGGTTAGAGAACCGGCATCTTGATCCATGCGCTTGCGATATTCGCGAACCAGGACTTGCTTTCCCCATGCTGGCAATTCCTAAATTGCTGCCCAGTAATACGACAACCAAGTCATTGTGGTTCCACGGTTTAGACGGCCATAACCGCGAATTGTCTTGATGCTATCCGCCCCAATTTGCGGAGATTTAGCTGCTATTCCTTTATCTTGCACCAAGCGAAATACCGCTACTTCCAGATCGTCTCACAAGGCCAATTCTTGCTCGTTTGTGCAATGACAAGCAAACTTGACATTGAGGTCATTTATTTTCTAATATGTAAAGCTAACTTGTCATGGAACCCCCCATTCAGAATCGGGTAAAGGAGCTTCGCGTTGAACGGGACTGGACGCAACAGCAGCTCGCCGATGCCGTGGGTGTTTCGCGGCAGAGTATTAACTCAATTGAGCGCAATCGCTATGTTCCCAGCTTGTCGCTGGCGCTTACTTTTGCCCGCGTCTTTGCTTGTTCCACTGACGACATCTTCACTCTGGAGGAGCAACCATGAAAGTCCTTGGCCGAGTCATCGACGAGCGTTTCCTGGCACATCGACGCCAGTCCACCAGCATCGCAGGAATCGTCGGCGGAGTCCTGGCGATTCTTCTCTTCGCCTGGCGCTTTTACGTCAACCATGTCTGGAGCTGGGATCTCTTTGCTGTAGCGCTCACCATTGTCGGAATCAAGATGGCTTTAATGGCGTTTTATTACCTGACTGATTGATTTTGCTTGTTCCGAACGAATTGTGATAACGAATTACTAATCTGAAAGATGGAGAACCAAAATGAAATCTCATCGATCGCAATTTAATTACTTCTTGCGCACCAGCCTGGTGTTTCTGGTTCTAGGCAATGGCCCAATCCTTCTTTACGCCCACGGCCGGATTCCTGATTCGTTGGCCGGTGGTCTCATCGGCTTCTTCTGTGGAATTGCCATCGCGCTCGCGTTGCTTGGCTTGATACGGAATCGGCGGCAGTGTAAGACACTGGCAAGCTAAGAACGCTGGTTGATCAGAAATTTACCGGTGGGGCTTCGCTTATCTTTGCGGAAGTCCCTGCTGGTAATGCTCGATAATATTGCGGATCGCCACGGCGTCTGCCTTGCTGTGGCCGTGGCTTAGGATGGGATTGCTGCCGCCAGTCGAGTCAATCCGGATGTCCGACCAGAGCATTCCCGTGCTGATCAACACGGAAGCCACCTTGGTGATTGGAATGCTTTCCTCGGAACCGCCAAAGAACCTTGGTTTGATCCGCAATACGCGTTCAGGACCTACTTCAATGCGCGTGGGAAAAAGGAAATTGCCGCGTGTCCAGCGGCTAGCCTTGAAAACTCTGCTGGAAGTGGATGTGAGAGGCGCTGTCGACATGCCTTTAGTTTAGATCTGGCGCTCGCAATGACAGCTTCAATGTGCTTTGGCGGGATTATTGGCTTCGGCTTCCTGCAGCGCCTTCTTCTTCCGCCGGCTCAGGATAAAGGGACGCCGTCTGCGCCGCTCCACCCGTTTGTCAATCTTCTTCCAGAAGCCCCAGAAGTAATCCACGGCGGAAATTAACGACACGGCCACCATGAACCATATGGCCATGCGCGCCACCAGGTCCACGTCAAGCACAAAGGAAAATACCCGCAGATTGAAATACCACGTGTCCCAGCGCAGGGCCAAAATGGTAGCCACTACCGAGACAATCTGCACCACCATTTTGAGCTTGCCCAGCTCGCTGGCTTCAATCGTAAAGCCCTCGGACGCGGCAATGGACCGCAGACCGCTGATCAGAAATTCCCGCCCTATAATCAGCACTACCACCCATATGTTTACGATGTCAGGGCTAAGGCGCAGCAGCGTGATATAGCAGGCGGCGATCATCAGCTTGTCCGCCAGGGGATCCAGCAGCATGCCCATGGTCGTGATCTGGCCGCGCCGGCGCGCCAGATAGCCGTCAAGGCCGTCAGTAATGCTGGCCAGTATGAAGATGCCCGATGCCAGCACCACGCGCAGAGTCTCTTCCTTGGCGCTTTTGCCGCTGAAGTAAGGCGTAGTAAGCACCCATATGATCAGCGGGATAGCGGCAATCCGCGAGAGCGTTATGTAATTCGGCAGGTTCACAGAGGAAACGGGCAAGCCGGGAGTTTCGGCTGCCCTGATTATCCCTTGGATTTGGCCCCAAGCGCAAACTTAAGTTTTGCGGCGGAATCCTCTAACTTACGCTATTTCTTGCCGCTAACCGTGTTAAGGCAGCGCGTATATAGCTCCAGCAGGTGGCTGGCGTAGTCCTCAGACTTGTTTTCCACTCCGCCGTGGAAACCGGCCCCCGAGGCGACGGTCTTTCCAAAGTTGGTGGTGGCGGCGATAAATTTCATCAAGTCCAGGGCAATATCCTCATTCCGGCGCGCGCCGACGATTCCTGCTAGCGGATCCATGAATCCTCCATAAGAAGAGTGCAACATCTATTGTAACGGGCGGAAGTCCAGCAGTCAGCTTTCAGCCAGACCGGACTGTCGATGAAGCTCCGAGTATGGCTAGGAAACAGCAAATCTCCTAGCCACGAATCAACGCGAAGCACGCGAATAAAGCCCTGATTGCATTCGTGTTTATTCGCGAAATTCGCGGCTTGATCGTTCTTCGGTTTAGCTGAGTGCTGACTACTGATTGCTACTCGTATGCCAGAGCGTCAATCGGATCCTTCTGCGCTGCCTTAAATGCCGGATAAATTGCACCCAGCATGGCCCCGCCAATCGCGATCAGTGCCGCGTAGATGGCCCACTTCAAAGTGATTGGTTCCACGCGCAACGTTGGGAACTGGTGTACCAGACTAACCTGGCCAATGGTGCTGATCAGATAACCCACAAGAATTCCAGACACCGCCAGCAGCAGCGTCTCCCGCAGGATCACTCTCACCACGTATGATTTTGACGCGCCCAGTGACTTCAATATGCCGATCTCCCGCGTACGCTCCATCACCGCCGTATACATTGACTGGAAAATCACGATGAAGCCGATAATCACGGCGATCCCGATTACGATTTTGATGAACAGGTTAAGCCCGGGAATCTTGTCCGCTGTGGTCGCCGCCAGCCATTGGCTGGTGGAAAGAATGTTGTAATTCTCCATACCGGGAATTTTCTTGAGCTGCTCCACCACTGCATCGGCATTGATGGGATCGTCCAGCTTCACATAAAACATTGAGGCTTTGTTCTGTGCGCCAGTCAGATCCTGCATTGTGGTGATGGGAATAAACCGGCGCGCGCCGCGTCCGTGCGGCACTATGCCGCAGACTTTGAAGTTATGATTCAGCACGTTGACTGTATCGCCCACATGCACTTTGTTGCTTGCAGCAAATAAGTCGTCCACAATCATGTCGTCTGGGCCGGTGAATGGGCCGCCTTGCAAATATCGAAAGGGACCGCCCAAAGCCTGAAAGGATTCCAGATCGATTCCATAGATGATCTCAATGTTAGTGGTCGAAACCACCTGCAGCATCACCGGCGTCACCGCGACCACGTGCGGCTGCTTGCGCAGAATATCAGCCACACGCATCGGTACGGGAGCGCCTCCGAATGCAGCCAGGTTTGACGATCCTGGGGGTCGCACCGTAAGGTCCGCGCCAATTCCTACCTGACGCGACTTGTTGTCGTCCAGAATTCCCAGCGCCAATCCCACAATCATCAGGATCAGCGTAACTTCCACGGCCACGGCAAAAATGGAAATAATGGAGCGAATAGGGCGGTGGACCAGGTTGGCCACAATCATTTTGTTCATAAAGTTTTAGACCGCATGAGGGAACGACTGCGCGTTCTTCTCACTCTCAGGCTGCAAGTTATTGCGGAGGCTTCTTATTCTCTTCTTCGGGAATAGCGGATGCTGAGGACTTGGTGTCCAGGTTAATCACCTGCGATCCCGGTGGCTGTGTCAACACAAACTGCTCATCGCTGAGTGGCACATTCACCTCAACCTTGACCATGGATATGGTGATGCCGTATCCCTCGATGGGGCGCTGAATGGACACGATTGCCGGCAACGGAATTCCTGAGTAATCGGCAAAATTCTCATAACGGACAAATGTCACGAGCCTGCCCTGGCGGTCATAGATAGATTGCTCGTGCGGGAAAAGATCGGTCCGGCTGAACACAATCTTGCGCGAGAGATAATAACCGGCATTGTCTTTATCGATCACCACTACCGTATACGCCAGTTGCTGCACGTCTTTGTGGGTCTTGGGGTCCTTCACCACCTCAGTTGTGTCTTCCAGCACGGCAATTTCCTTGCCTTCTTCAATCGGCTTCAGCAGCAGCGCGTCAGATATATGTTGCGGGCGAATGTTCTCCAGGGCCTGCGGTGAAGGCTTTGCCGGTTGCTGGTTTGAACCCACATAGAATTTGCTCTTGAGAGGCGATGCCAGCTCGAAGTTCTTGCCGTTGCTGACCATGTCCGCCATTACATTGTGTATCACCGGAACATAAATGCGCATGCGAAGCATTTCCGGTTTGCGCACCAGAATCAGGCCGGCGACCTGCGGATTGTCCTTGACCCGGTTCTTTTTCTCTTCAAACACTGAGCTGTCAATATCGACGGTTGCTTTCAGTGTCTTCAGTTTTTCCGCGTTTGTGTTGATGCTTTCCACCAGTTGTTCCAGCGTCGCCTCTTTGAGCGTAGCCGTGCTGGTGCGCATTTTTACCGGATGTGACGAGCGGAACCCGCAACCAGTGGCCGATAAAAGAGCAATTAAGAATATGAGAGTAGTTTTGCGCAAATGAAAGTGCATCCGTCCAGTCTTACACCGTTAATTGGATGCACCTAGTATAACGGACGGCTCATCTTCCGTAATTCCGGCAAGCTACGGCAAACAATGACATTTTGCGTCATTTTTTGTGCCTGAGTTTTAGCGATTTACAGCCTGCGCCACCGCGCGCCGGTAGGCTTGCACGTTGGCCATATGTTCTGAATCGGTGCGGGCAAACCGATGGTGACCCTGATTGTCGCTGACGAAATACAGGTAATCGGTTTTGGCCGGATGCAGCGCCGCCTGTAAGG
>JBARNL010000910.1:0-4114 GCA_049802955.1 Candidatus Angelobacter sp. | reverse complement strand
TATAATCTCCCTCTGAAGCCACAATCGAGCGGAGCCAACAACCCTGAACACTTTTGATCTAGCCGGAAACATCTATTTTGTTGCCCCAGCATTTTTCCTGTTTGGGCTGGTCTTTGGCAGCTTTCTGAACGTGTGCATCTATCGCATGCCGCGTGAGATATCGGTGGTGAGCCCGCGGTCGGCGTGTCCGGCGTGCGAAGCGCCGATCGCCGGATACGACAATATTCCAGTGCTGAGCTGGCTGATTCTGCGGGGCAAGTGCCGCAATTGCAAAGCTCCTATATCGGCTCGCTATGCGGGAGTGGAACTGCTGACGGGCGCGCTCTTTGTGCTTTCATATCTCAGTGCGCCGGCAATGGTGCGCCTGATCTATCAACAATGGGCGCTCGATGTGCGGACGAACGAGTTCCTGATTGCGGCGAAAATGTGCGTGCTGTGCTTCCTGCTGATTGGGTTGATTTTTACCGATGCTGAAACCAAGCTGCTGCCGGACTTGCTGACCAAACCTGGAATGGTAGCGGGCGTGGTTTTCAGCTTGCTCGTACCGCTGGAGGGGCCGGCGCATTACTTTCTGCCGTCGACGGAGAACTGGCGGATTCTTTCATTGATTAATTCCCTTGCGGGCGCGGTGCTGGGATCGGCGTTTATATGGGGCGTGGCGCTGCTGTATGAAGCGGTGCGCGGCGTGGAAGGCATGGGCCGAGGCGACGTGAAGCTCATGGGGCTGATCGGGGCATTTCTGGGCGTGAAGCTTACGTTGCTGGTGTTGCTGCTGGGATCGTTGATTGGCAGCCTTTTTGGCGTGTTCCTGATTCTGTGGGTCTGGATAAAGCGATTTCTGCGGCGGCGCAGGACGCATCGCGATGAGGCGGGCAGTGTGTCGCGCACAAGGGCGTGGAATTCCGCCATCCTGATTTACAGAAACTTTGAGATTCCTTTCGGCGTGTTTTTGGGGACGGCGGCGCTGGTTGCGGCCTTTTGGGGCACGGCGCTGGTGCAATGGTATGTGAACGTCTCGGGGCTGGGCAGGTTGCATTAAGATTTCCGCAATTCAAAACCTCTGAAACGCGCCTTGACACTGATCTACACGGATCAGAACTATTGGCCGTGAGTCCGATGACGCGGCGAGCGGCCTGCCACAGGAGCTGATCGATGATTGAGTGTGGACGCTCGTAAGCGGTTTGGAGCGAAGCGACATAAACTAAAGGCCCTTACGGCGTTTACCCTATCGTTTCCGCTTATGGAAAGCAGGAGAATCGTTTGCGCTGGAGCTGTAGAATAATAGGAAAGAACGATCCAAGGATGATGTTTTTTATGAAAAAATTTCTGCCGATATTTGCAGTGTGTCTGTTCGGCGCGACAATTCATGTCCAGCAGGCATCCGCCCAGCAGTCTTCCGCCCAGCAGTCTTTGGGCGATGTAGCGCGCGCGAATCGTGCGAAGAAGCACGCCAGCTCGAGCACGGTAAAGCTGGATGACGACAGCATGCCGCACAGCTCAGCGCCTTCCGCCGGCAGCGAGGCCGAAGCGGCCAGAAAATACGACGACAAGAGCGCCGACGCCAAAGACGCGGACCAGAAGGACGCGAAGAAAGATGTGGCGGACGCGCAGAAACAAAAGAACGATGAGTTGAAGAAGCAAATCGAGAGCGAGAAAAAAGAGGTTGCCACGTTACAGCGCGAGCTGGATATCGCGCAGCGTGAAGCGCGCCTGCGTGCAGCGGCGTTTTACGGCGATGCAGGCACCATGTTGCGTGACCAGGCCAAATTCGCCGACGATACGCGCAAAGAGCAGGACGAGATCAATAGCAAGAAGCAGGCGCTGGAGGCCGCGCAGCAAAAGGTGGACGCCCTGCAGGAGCAGGCCCGCAAAGCTGGGATGCCGAGCGAATGATGCGAGCGAATAACGGCGCAATGCCGAACCGCGCCGCTGGGTAACAATCCAGATACTCTCGGGATACATGCACCTTCGTACATCCATTCTCGCGGCTGCTCCGTCTAGAATAAAAATGACTCTGGTCCACGTCAGATAAAAATGACATTCATAAAAAAAATTGGTTTAACCACCTTTTTGGCCCTGGCGGCATTGTGCCTGGGCTGCGATTCCGAGCCAACTAAAGCCCCGGCCGGCAACACGGAACAAGCGGCCGCAACACAGTCAGAAACAGGACGCTTCGCGCTGCAAAGGATGCTGGTTCCCGCGCGCGGATGGTCAGCGGACGCGCTGCCGGTGCGGATGGAATCGACCAACCTGAAAGGCAGCAATGGGCACGACGGTAAAGCGAATTTCTGGCGCGCGCTGTTTGCTTCCGCGGGGCGGCAAAAGTCGGAGCCTTTTACTTGGTCCGGCGTGGCCACGGAAGACACGCCCAAGGGCGTGAATCATGGCGTGGAAGATACGTACAATCCGGCGAACAGATTCTCGCGCCCGTTTGACCTGAACTTCCTGAAGGTTGATACGGACAAGGCGTTTGAAGTGGCCCAGGAACACGGCGGCAAAAAGTTGCTGGAGAAAGATCCCAAAACCAATGTGGGATATCTGCTGGATTTTGATGCGCAAGCGAGCCAGCTGCGCTGGCACGTGATTTACGGCAGCGATTCCATTGGCAAGCTTACGGTGCTGGTGGACGCAAGTTCCGGAAACTTTCTACGGAAGGAATAGCCTTACTTTCCGATCTGCCATTCGATCTGCGAAATCGATTTTTTTGCGTCTTTTGCGAACTTTCCCTTGGGCTGGGCTTCCAGATATTTTTTGTAGTAGAGGCGCGCGGGATCAAGCCGCTGCATGCCTTGCAGCGATTGGGCCAGCCGGAACCATATAACGGGATTGTCCGGGGTAAGCCGCAAAGCTTCTTCAAAGCGCTCACGGGCGGCGTCAAAGCTGTTGCTTGAGAGATAAGTCTCGCCGACGTTAATATCATGGGCCGCAAGCTTTGCAGCTTCGGCGCCAGTGTCCGCGGGAGCGCGTTCGACCACGCTTGACCCGATGCGCTTGAGCCCTTCCTGAGCTTCTTTTGACTTAGGCCCGTTGGGCAAAATACTCAAATACTTGTGATAACTCTTTTCGGCCTGATCGAGCAGGTCGAGCTTTTCCTGCGTGGTGGCGAGGCCAAAGATGGCTTCAGCATCATCGGGCTTGTAGGTGAGTGCGTGATTAAAGCGTTCCAGTGCGGCGCGATAATTCTTGAGCTTCAAGTAATACTGGCCGACCTCCACGTCCTTGGCGGCTTTATGCGGGTCCCAGGGCTGCAGGACAGATTCGTCTTCAGCCGGAGACGCCGGCTCGTCCGCGGCCGAGTGGCCATTGATGTTAATTTGTGAATCCTTGCTGGAGCTTTCACCCGTTGCAGTGCCACCTGTGGGATTGGTGCCGGGCGCATCACCAGGAAATGGCGGACGCTCATATTTGTCGTCGCCTGGCTTGGGTGAAGGCTCATTGGCCTGGGGCTTCTGCTGGACGTCACCTGGAAAGGGTGGACGGTCATATTGATCTTTTTTTTGCGTTGGCGGCTCGCTGGCCGCCGGTTTCGGTGTGGGCGTAGGAGAAGGACTAGGCGTGGGAGAGCTGCGCGGCTCGATATGAGGCTGATCTTCCTGGCTATCCTGGGCGAGAGCCTGCGGCGCGGGCAGCAGGAAGAGCGCGGCAAAAAACAGTATTGCGGCAACAATATGAGAGCGGGACTTCATATCTATATTCTATTGGAAGATCGATTGGCGGGAAGGATCTTGCAGGGCGGATTCACAGGCCACAAAAACCAAAGGCCGCCAGAAAATCTGGCGGCCTCTGTTTCTGCGCAATGTCCCGGGGGAGGAGAGACTACCGGCTCGGGTTAGGAGTGGTACTCTGCGCAGAGCTTGGTGATTCAGTGCCCAGAACGTTCGTCATAAGGCGAACATCAACGCGGCGGTTCTTGGCGCGACCATCAGCGGTGGTATTGGGAGCGGCGTATTTGTCTTTGCCCATTCCGATCAGGTAAATCTTGTGCGCCGGAATGCTTTTGGAAG
The DNA here is from genome assembly GCA_049802955.1 of Candidatus Angelobacter sp. Taxonomy (GTDB): domain Bacteria; phylum Acidobacteriota; class Terriglobia; order Terriglobales; family Acidobacteriaceae; genus Angelobacter. The sequence continues at coordinate 110 of JBARNL010000910.1, read as the reverse complement.
AGAGATACTGCACCACGGAGTCAGCGCGTTTCTCGCTCAGCTTGTAATTGTATTTTGCCGAACCCACGGAATCAGTGTCACCTTCGACGACCACCAGATAACCCTTGGTG
>JBARNL010000909.1:0-3366 GCA_049802955.1 Candidatus Angelobacter sp. | reverse complement strand
CTACATGGCATTGCAGTAAAAGCACACTTTCGGCAAGTACCTGGGGGAGGGTATGAGCCAGAAAAGAGAGAGGCGCGGCGCATGCCGCGCCTCTTTCGTTTTTTTTCAGTTAAACAGGTAGGGTCTTGCTCCGCAATGATGATGATGATGACGCTTTTTGTCATTTTCTTAAAGAGATCGCACAATCATCATCCAGCCGCTTACATAAATAAGTCATCTGATATTAACAACTTACGAATATCCTGCAAAACCAATCACCTTGGCACTGAAAGTGCATTAATTGTAAAGGTATGAAGCCCAGGGATAAAAAATTTACCACCAACAACGGGTTCTCGCTCATCGAGCTTCTTATCGTTGTTGCCATTATTCTGATCATCGCGGCGATTGCTGTTCCAAATCTTCTTCGAGCGCGAATGGCGGCCAATCAGTCGGCCGCTGTGGCCACTCTGCGTAACATCAACAACTCACAGGCGACCTACATCTCCACCTTCGCCTCGTTCGGATACGCTGACACATTTGTAAAGCTAGGCCCGGGTGTCCCTTGCGATTCCACGCACGCGTGTTTAGTGGATGAGATTATTGGTTGTGCAGCCCAGCCCTGCGGGAAGAGCGGATACAACTATTTCATTGCGTCAACATCCGCTGCGCCGCCGATTATTGATTATCGGACAACTACGAGCCCGATCGGTTGGGAGAGTAGCGGCTCAGAAAACTACTGCAGCATGAACGATGGCGTTCTGCGTAAGGAGCTTGCGCCTGCTGCCAGCCTCGCAGCCATCGTTGCCGTGGCCGACTGTTCTGATATTACCAAGTACGTAGCCATACAGTAACCGTCATCATGTGTTACAAACGCTTGCGAAGCTCCAATTCTTTGCACTAAAATCGGCATCACGTAGCCATAACTGACATGTTTGCCATAGAGATTAAGGGCCTCTCCAAAGATTATGCGTTTGGCTTCTGGAAGAAGCAATTCCGGCCTGCTCTGAAACCCCTCCATCTTGCGGTCCATACGGGTGAGACTTTCGGTTTTCTGGGGCCTAATGGGGCCGGCAAGACCACGACTCTAAAGCTGCTGATGAGCATTATCTCGCCGAGCTCTGGCACAGCCACCATACTTGGAAAAAGTTTTCTGGATCCGGAGGTCAAGCGCCGGATCGGTTTTCTGCCGGAGCAACCCTATTTTTACGATTATCTGAGCGCCCCTGAGTTACTCGATTACTATGCGCGGCTCTCTGGGGTCTCATTGGAAACCCGCAAACAGAAGATAGACGAACTTTTGAAGCGGGTGGGATTGGGTGACGTGGGCAGCCGCCAATTGCGAAAATTCTCAAAAGGCATGCTTCAGCGGGTAGGGATTGCGCAGGCAATCATTCATGACCCTGAAGTGGTTTTTCTTGACGAGCCCATGTCTGGCCTTGATCCGCTGGGCCGCTATGAGGTGCGGGAATTGATTCAGGGGCTGAAGGACGAGGGCAAGACGATTTTCTTCTCCACTCACATTCTTTCCGATGCCGAAGCATTGTGTGACCGCGTAGCGATCATCCACAAGGGCGAGTTGCGCGGTACTGGCGCCATCAACGATATCCGGACCAGCGTAGCCGGCAAATCAGAAGTGATCTGGGACGGCGCGCGCATGCTTTCCGCGGTGTCCGGTTCGCTAATCGAATCGCACGTTACGGGCGAGACCGTGCGTGGGATTGTCCGCAGTGAAGACGTTGATTCCCTGCTGGACGAGTTGAGGCGGCAGCGGGCAAAGCTTATTTCCGTCACTCCGCTGCAAGGCACATTGGAGGAATATTTCCTGGCCAGGACAGCAGAGCAGGAGAAGGTTATTTCATGATCTCTCGCCTGACCGCCATTACGCTGAATACGTTTCGTGAAGCCATTCGTGATCGGGTTCTCTATAATCTGATTCTTTTTGTGCTCCTTCTTGTGGCAAGCGCCCCGCTGTTCGGCCAAATTTCTATCGGCATGGAGAGGCTGATTTTAGTCAACGTGGGCCTGAGTTCCATTTCCCTATTCGGCGTGATTATCGCCATTTTTATCGGCATAGGCCTGGTATCGAAGGAGATCGAGAAGAAGACGCTCTATACAATTCTTTCCCGCCCGGTGCGGCGCTGGGAATTCATTGTGGGCAAATACCTGGGCCTGATTATGACTCTGGTCGTGAATACCGCGCTGATGACAGTGGGATTCTACATTGCCTTGATGATCACCAACGGCCTGCATAAGACCGATTCCCTGCTTCTGGTGGCCATTTATTTCACTGTGCTTCAATTCCTGATAGTGACCGCTCTCACGGTCTTGTTTTCCACTTTCTCATCGCCTATATTTTCCGCGATCTTTGCTTTTGCTCTGTTTGTGATTGGGACCTTTGCTGAAGATCTGAAGAATTTCGCCGCCATTTCAAAGGGCACCGCCAAATTGCTGGCCACTGCCGCCGCTTATCTCATGCCCAATTTCGCGTCGCTCAATGTGATTGCGCAAACCGCCCATGACCAGGGGATCGGCGGCCGTCTTATCCTGTTTAACACGCTGTATGCCATGCTGTACTCCGCATCTGCCGTGGCCGCAGCGGTGCTGATTTTTGAACGGCGTAACTTGAAATGAAATCGAATCGCTTGGTAACCCCGCTCGTCGCTGTGCTGCTGGTGGTGCTCTTCGCCGGTACGGTCCTGTGCCGGTCACAGGTGGAAAAACTTCGAGGGAAAGAAGTAACGCTGGAAGAAGTGCTGTACATGCCTTCCGGCAAGTCGGTCAAGCGCCTGAGCCTGGGCTACTCTAGCTTGCTGGCCGATATTTACTGGACCCGGGCGGTCCAGTATTTCGGCAACAAAATGAACCAGCGGTCCATGCGATATGACTTGCTTTATCCGCTATTGGACATCACCACTGACCTTGATCCGCATCTGATTGTCGCTTACGAATTTGGTTCTCTGTTTCTGAGCCAACCGCCTCCGGAAGGCGCAGGCCAGCCGGAAAAAGCAGTGGCCCTGGTGGAAAAAGGCATCCGGGAAAATCCCTCTTATTGGCGTCTTTATTTCACATTGGGCTTCATTCATTATCTTGACCGGCGCGACTACAAAGCGGCTGCCGACGCCTTTCTTAAAGGATCGGAGGTCCCGGGAGCGCTGCCCTGGATGAAAGTGATGGCCGCCAGAATGGCAGAGCACGGCGATGATCGCAGCACTGCAATCTATCTCTGGAAAGCCGTCTATGACACCAGTATTGACCCGGAGGTAAAAGACACTGCCATCCAGCACCTTACCTCGTTACGAGCAGAGGAAGATATTGAGCAATTGGAACAGCGTGTGACAATATATCGGGAACGAACAGGCGCCCTGCCATCCAGGTGGTTGGATATGG
>JBARNL010000908.1:0-1973 GCA_049802955.1 Candidatus Angelobacter sp. | reverse complement strand
TGAACGGCTTGGTGTTCAATCCTGTATCGGGCACCGCGTTGGCCAGCCCCGCGTCTACAAACGGCGTAAGCCGGTCGAACCCGTGCTCAAAACGGTTGTCCCAATCGGCATTGGCGCGTCCGCTGCTGAAGCCCTTGGACGTGCTGCCGGTGGGCGCGGCCAGCGTAACCGTGGAGCTATAGTCCAGAGTCTTGTTCGGCGCGCGCATGGCAAATCCAAAATAGGCGTTGCCCAAGCCGTTATTCGTCACGTCCGTGGTTGTGGTAGTGGCGTTGCCGTTGACCTGCGTGGTGGTGGTCTGCGTGTTGGCAAAGTAAAACGGCATGCCAACAAATATGCCGAAATGCTTGTTGAAGTCGTATCCGGCGTTTGAATCAAGCTTGAAGTTCTTGCTATCAGAGTTCAGCGTTCCCTGAAACTCTTCAAAGCCGGTGAATCCTTTTTGCGTTTCCGGAGCCGGCGGATTCTGGCCGAAAGCACAAACCGACACAAGCAATGCCAGTATACAAACGAAGTTGGTTAAAAGACGATTCACGGGCAGACTCCTTGTAATACGCGGCTATTCTGTCTTTTCTGCCCCTTGGGAGCAATGAACCGAGGTGTATTGTCCTTGTGGTATGGCTCGGAACACTTGCGTTTGCTTTGCGATATCACCTGCGGCCCGGCTCTGGACGACCAGCCGCCGCACGAGCTTCCTGGATTGATACAATGCTCCGTCTATGAAACTGCTCAGGTTCTCTATCTTCGTTATAGTGTCGGCTTTGCTGGCAGGCGGGCAGAGCCAGTCAGGTGCAAAAACCCAGACTGTGGTGATCCGCGCCGGAACATTGCTCGATGGCAAAGGCCACGCGCTGCACAATGTATTGATCGTGGTGCAGGGCGGCAAGATTGTCCGCGTTGATCCGGACGCAAAAGACCAGCGCATCCCCGGAGCCGCCGCTTATGATCTCACCCGCCTGACCGTGATGCCGGGATGGATCGACCTGCACGATCACATCACGTGGCACTTTGGCCCCAATGGCCGTATAGAAGACAAGAGTGAGACGCCGTATCAGGCCGCGCTCGCAGTCGCCGGAAATGCTCACGTCACGCTTATGGCCGGCTTCACCACGATTCAAAGCGTGGGATCGCCCGAGGACAAGGACTTGCGCGCGGCGCTCGCAAGTGGAAGTCTGCCCGGACCGCGGCTGCTGACTTCCCTTGAACCGATTGAAGATCCGAAGCTCACGCCAGAGCAGATTCGCGAAACAGTGCGCAAGCTCAAAGCCGACGGCGCAGACCTGGTAAAGATCTTTGCTTCGCGTAGCATCCGACAGGGCGGCACGCGAACCCTGAGCGATGAACAGCTTCAGGCCGCGTGCGGAGAAGCCAAAGCACAGGGGCTGCGAACTTTGGTGCATGCCTATCGTGACGCGGTGCGCGCGGCGGCCAATGCCGGATGTACCGAGGTGGAGCACGGCACCTACGCAACGCAGGAAGACCTGGACGCAATGGCGCAGCACGGGACGTTCTTTGATCCGCAGGTAGGGCTGGTGATCCACAACTATCTCGACAACAAAGAGAAATTCATCGGCGTGGGCACTTATACAGAAGAAGGCTTTGCCAAAATGCAGGAAGTACTGCCGGTGATCGCGGAGATGTTCAAGCATGCACTGGCGACAAAGAACCTGAAAATCGTGTTCGGAACTGACGCAGTAGCGGGCGCTCACGGCCGCAATGCCGAAGAATTTATCTATCGTGTGCAGGCCGGAGAAGATCCAATGCAGGCGATGGTGGACGCCAACGCGCGTGCGGCGGAGTCACTGAACATGCAGAATGAAATTGGCGCGATTGGGCCGGGGATGCAGGCTGACATCATCGCCGTGGATGGTGATCCGGTGAAGGACATTACGGCAGTGCGAAGAGTGGTGTTCGTGATGAAGGGTGGGAAGATTTACAAGAATGAAGCTTCTGGGCGCTAGGTGGTGGTTATC
>JBARNL010000907.1:0-6330 GCA_049802955.1 Candidatus Angelobacter sp. | reverse complement strand
GAACTATGCCAACGTCACGTACTGGGGCTCGACTGCGGCCCTCCGCAGCGACGGACGGCCTGTGGTCTACCTTTTTGGACATGAGGCATACGCCATTGACTGGACGCGGGTCCTGGCTGGCGTGGCCGGAAATCCAATGTTCATCTTCCGCAATGGGAGTGGGTTCACTAAGCCTGGAACCAGCGGCTCTTTTTCATGGGTTGCCCCGGAGACGGTGAGCGCCACAAACCTGATGGCAATAACTTACCTGGATAACTATTACAAGACGGCGCTGGGGTTCACAACAGAGTATTCCACCGGCTCAGCTTATAAAGGATTCAATGACACGCTGGCGTTGTGGGGCAGTGATCGCATTATCGACCAGCAATGCGGCCAGACGTGGCTGCAGACCATTGCCGATGCCGGCAAATACTATTCTTCACTGAAGCAGATGCTGGGCATTCAACTGGTGACATGGAATGACTATGAAGAGGGCTCGGAGATTGAAAGCGGCATCGACAATTGCGTAACGGTTTCAGCTACCGTGGCGGGAACCGTGGCTTCATGGGCTATCACCGGGCAGATGAATACAGTGGACCACTTCACGGTCTTCGCGTCCCAGGATGGCACTAATCTGATGTGGCTGGCGGATCTGCCCACGACCACCAGTTCACTTGATCTGGCCACTTTCAACCTAAGCGCCGGAAACTACACTATTTTCGTCAAAGCCGTTGGCAAGGCTACACTCACAAACAAGATGTCCAGCGGCGTGCAGGTTACCATAGCGAACCAGCCGCCTACGGCGGCGCTAAGCATTACCAACACATTGACGAAAAGTTCCGTAACAGGATCTGTGAACGCGCCTGCGAGCATCACTGCTTCTACGGCGGGATCAAGCGATCCGGACGGCAGCATCGTGGCCAGCATAATCAACTTTGGCGATGGCAGCGCGCCTGTAATCGGCTCCAGCGCTTCCCACAGTTACAGCATTGCCGGCACGTACACGATTACAGGGACAGTCACCGATAATTTGGGCGCTACGGCCAGCAAGTCAGCGGCGGTTGTGATTTCCAGCAGCACCAACCTGCCTCCAACGGCCGTGATTGCGGCGACTCCCAATTCCACCTATGCGCCTGCAACCATCAGCGTGAGCGCAGCCGGATCATCGGACCCTGACGGGACTATTGCAAGCTCGCTCATCAGCTTTGGCGATGGAACATCGGCAAACGGACTTACCGCGTCGCACACATTTTCCGCCGCGGGCGTTTATACGCTTACGGCCAAGGTCACGGATAATCTAGGCGCTTCTTCTACGGCCAGCACAAGCGTGACAATCAAAGCGCCGGAAGTTATCGTGAGCAGCCCTGCCGCCGGAGCATTACTCCCGTCACAGGTTCATGTGGCTGCCAACGGATTTTCGGGCTCCACGGTTGTCGCCATGCAGATATATGTGGACGGAACGATTGTTTACTCGGTGAACTCCGCGAGCCTTGATGCCACGATTTCAGTCGCCAGCGGGCCGCACACATTGGTCGTGAAGGGATGGGATGCTGCCGGAAGGAATTTTCTTAAGCAGCTTGGCGTGACCATCAACAAGCCTCCGATTGCGGCGTTGACTCTATCTTCTGGATCGATTCTTGTAGGCGGTTCCATTACAGCGTCGGCTGCGACTTCAGCTGATCCTGATGGCACGGTCGCCAGCACGGTCATCTCATTTGGCGATGGATCGTCGGCCACGGCAGCCAGCGCGTCGCATCAGTACAAAGCTGGCGGCACGTACACCGTAAAAGCGACGGTCACGGACAACCTGGGCGCTTCATCCAGCACCATTTCCACAGTTGTGGTGAAGCCGCAATTTGTGACCATCACCAGCCCCACTTTTAACTCGACCACATCGACCTCAATCCGAGCAACAGGAACGTCTTCATCCGGCTACGCGGTTGTGGCGACGCAGATTTATCTGGACGGCGTTCTCAAGTTCCAATCGTTGACGGCAACAGCAGACACAACTCTGCCGATTACCGTCGGCACACACCAGATCATCATCAAGGGTTGGGACTCTTCCGGAGCTTCGTTCATGGCAACACGGAGCGTTACCAGGAACTAGAATTTCGCCGCTGACTACGCAGAGCAGCGCAGATTAAGCTGGAAGAAAGCTTTGATCCGGCATAGGCGAAGAAGATAGGCCGCGAATTAACGCGAAAACGCGCGAATCATATTTAAAAGATTCGATCATTTCACGTGGTTCGCGGCCCGCTTTTCAAATTACCCATTTCCCAAATTACTCAATTACCAAATCTTTTTTGATTTGCGTTTATCCGCGAAATTCGCGGCTGGTTTCCAATCAGCGCTTAGCAACCGTAAATCTCCGGCAAAGGTCGTAAGGCGGGGACGGCTAACGCTTGTTCACAATCGGACGCTCGTGGAGCGGCTGAATGTCGCGCGCGTTCGGTGCAGGGTAACGCCGCTCAAACTCCGAAATCTGCGCCGCCGAAAAGGTAAGCATGGGCTTCAACACAAAAAAAGTGATGTTGTCCGTGCACGGAGGAGTGGTGAGCGATCCGCCGTAGCTCCAATAACCTGCATTGACATAATTGGGCGGCAGAAGCCCTTCAAGGCTGATCTGGACGTTTTGGCGCCCGGCGGGCGGCGGGAAATGGCTAAATAAAATATTCAACAGGTCGGTGGTACTTTGCTCAGGCGTGCCTTCCTTGATCAGGATTGCGATTGCGGCCACGCATCCGGGTTTTCCAGGTGCGCAGCCGGCCTCATTTTTGAGATGCACCAGGTGAAGGACCATGGGAAATCTGCGATTATCGATGGCCTCTTCGCTCGGCCGGTGAAAATGAAATTCCAGCAGCCTGAACGTATCGCTTCCTATGCTGATCGTAGCAACCGGATTGGTGCTGCTCTTGTAATCAACTTTCAGGTTGTAAGGGTTATGAGCATAAACATCCAGGCTCGTTTTCTCGTTATATTTATTAAACACGATAGCTGGTTGCGTCGATTCCTGCGTGTTTGAAATGTTGATGGGGGCCTGCCGCAGCGCTCCGCTTTCATTGCATCTCCCACACCAGCTCTGTTGTCCCGATGCGCCATGGTCATAGCTGAATGGCTGGTCGGAGCACTCACTGGCCGCTTTTTTGTCCTGGGGCGCGCCGGAGGTGGATGATGCGGAAAACCCCGAAAACACGAGCAATGTCAAAACCAGAATACGCACGATCATCTGTGCCTCCTGAAGTCCGGTCGAGTCGGAAATGAAAGGGTGGTCGGGAATAAATTGTAGGTGCTTCCCGCCGGAATGCCATTGCTTTATTCAGATTATTTTTTCGCGAGTTCCATTTCGGAACGCTCTCTTTTATCCGGATAACGGGAGTTTGCAGAACATCAGCGTAAATCCTGCGGCAAAGGTTTTACCCTTCCCACACAAAGGCATCAAAGCGGCGGCGAGTCTCAAAGCCCAGGTGGCGATAAAGGTCCACGGCCTTGGTATTGGCTTCAGTCACGGTAAGGCTCAGGCCCAGAAAATTGCGGCTGCGCAGTTCCTGCGTGCACAGTCCCAGAAGCGACTCGCCAATCCTGCGACCGCGAAGCTCCGGCAGCACGCAAACCTGGGTCACGTGACCAACATCGTCGCGGACGCGCGAGCAAAGCAGCAGCCCGGCAATTGACCGCGTAGGTTTGTGCAGCGCGACAAATGAAGCATGCGCGTCAAACACGCCGCATCCGGGAAAGCGGACAATGTTGTTCAGGAAGCGCAGTGAGCCGTTCAGGCTGCGGTATTGATCGTTGATTTCTGAATCAATGTGGCCGCGATACGCCGTGGTGATCACCGCTGCGCCGGGCTGAAAGTCCTGCTCTCCCCAGCGGCGAAACTCAATGTCATGCAGCGTTGCTATTTCCGGCCGTGCGCTGTTGCGGAGCGGCAGCGTCATAAACAATCGCGGATATTGGCGGAAGCCTTCAGCCAGAAATGGCTCGCTCAACACTCCGGATTCATGCGGCAGCAGCTGGGCTTCAATGCGTTGTATCCCTGGCGACTGCTGCAAGGTGCTGATCACGTGTACGGCGAGCCGATTTTCCACGGTATCGCCGGGGATGCGGATGGAGTCGTCGGCATAAAGATCGCCAATCACGCCTTTGCTGCCTTCATAAACAAAAAATGAGTAGCCGCCAATATGGCCATCTTCCACGGCGGCGTATCCGGGGAGGATTTTGGAATCGATATAGCGCAGAATCATTTCGGCGGAGGGCCGGTAGTCCCATGACATCATCTGCGCCCACAAAAGCGTTTCCCGATCCAATAAAGGACGCAGGTTGTGGGAGCTGAAGTGCCTTAGGTCCAGAATCTCCACGCCAAAAGGGTGTGCCCGGTGTGTTTCGATAGGGGTATGAAGACCCATGAAAACTTCCCATTACCGCCCTGCAAATAGCGTACTTGGCGGCGAGCTAAGAGTCTAGCTTTGCTCCGGGAATTTATCAAAGCCTCTATCTCTAATGGAACCAAACCAGTAGGAACCCACAGCGCCACTTGCCAGCGCTTACTTTGCGGCACTTACCTGAAAAAACTCAAGATGCTGTGGCGGGAAAGCCCCAATAGATTTCACCTCCCTATCGCCTGCTACGGCCTGTACCGCGCCCAAGCTTCCCTCTCTGGCCACCACAACATGCTTTTCCGACGGGATGCCGGAAGGGAGATCGAGAGGGCCTTCCTGCTCGTAATGGCTGATCGGCTGGTTGCGGTAAAAGTCCAGTCCGTAAGCGACTTGCCGCTTAACGTTGAAGGTGGCGACGGGCTCGCCGGCCACTACTCCAAGCTCCGCCAGCCGCTGATTGATGGGCCGGGCAGATTGCGTGCGGTCAATCGTGGCTGCCGCCGGCCTGAGCAAAAAAGCCACGGCAAGGATTGTGGGGACAAGGGTGACAAAGTGCAGGACGCGAGCGCCTTCACGCCGAACCATCAATAAAACCATGAACGCGATTATTCCGCCTGTAACCGCCATAAAAATTCCCATATAGGAAGGAGGAGGCACTTTCATCATGGCAAAGGGCGACATTAGGGCTGCAACCATCAAGGCAGCGCAAAGCAGCGCATGGAAAGATGTCAGCAATCGTGGAATGGCTTTGAGACGATGCACGTATTCTGCTGTCAGCAGTGCGGCTGCGGGTATCGAAGGCAGAATGTATCCGGGCAGCTTGGCGCGGGAGATACTGAAAAAGACAATGGGCACGACAATCCAGAGAAACAGGAAGCTTGGCAGGCCGTCATCATCCGCTGCATCTACCGTTGTTGGCTCCCCATCTGTCGGCTGCGGGGTTGTGCGCCACCACTTCCACGCATTTTTTCCGGCATCTATCAGGGCCGGGACGGCAAACAACGTCCACGGGACGGTAGCCAGAAGAAAAACAGGAATGTAATACCAAAACGGCTGCGAATGCTGATAAAGATTGGTGCCAAATCGCTCCAGATTGTGCTCAATAAAGAAAACGCGGAAGAACTGCGGTACTTTATGCTGTACCGCTATATACCAGGGCAGCACAATGACAAAAAACAAAGCAAAGCCCGTGACGGAGAGGCTGCGAAGAAAAATCTTGCCGTCGCGTCGCAGCACGGCGTATGCGCCGACAACCAGCACCGCCAAGGCGGGAGCGACCGGTCCTTTGGCCAAAGCGCCCACACCTAATAATCCGTAGAAGATTAGCAGCCAGACTTTTTTGCTGGTCTGATGCCAAGTCCACCAGCACATCATGGCCAGGGCAAATGGTGCGGAGATCAGCATGTCAGTTGAAGCGCCGCGTCCAAAGCCGATCATCCCTGCCGAAGATGCGGCAATCATCGCGGCATCCAGTTCGCTGCCAAAGCGGAAACGCCGCATGAAGAAAAATATGCCAAAGACCACTGCCGTAGCATGAAACGCCGCTGGAATGCGCGCGGCCCAATCGGTCACGCCAAAGATGGCGTAGCTGTTCATCATCTTCCAGTAGAGCAACGCGGGTTTTTCCAGCCAGGGGGCGCCGTTCAGCGTGGGAACAATCCAGTCATGCCGGGCCAGCATTTCGCGGGCGATCTGGGCATAACGCGGCTCGTCCGCGCCGGTGAGGCCGAATGCGCCAAGACCGAAGAAGAAAAAGAAATAGCAGATAGCCGCGACAAGCGCGAGCTGTGTGGCCAGCAATTTGGAGCGAATGGCAGGCATTAGGAACAGTAGTTGGCTTTTCCGAAGTCCCGAGCGAAGCGAGGGATCCCTACTTCCTGTGCAAACGGTGGTTCATCTATTGAATTACCCATAATCCGATTCACCTGAAGCTATGCATACCCTGTGCGTGCTTCGCTGGAATAGTGATCCCTCG
>JBARNL010000906.1:0-2402 GCA_049802955.1 Candidatus Angelobacter sp. | reverse complement strand
CCTCAGTGTCTAAATGAAACCGGCCGAACTCGTATATCAGCTTCCCTTGCATGCGGATACAGCTTTTACCTAATTTTTACCGGAGTTTGTCTTGCTTTGCGATAAAGGGGGTGTTGTACTGCACCGCCGAACGCGACAGGGATCATCGGAGCGGTGACGGGAATTCTACAACGGCTTGGGAGCGCTTGGATGAGCATTTTAAGACCTTTTTTGCTGTGCGAATCACGCAAAATTTCCTGGACCTCATTCGTCCTGATTGCATTGAGCTTACTTGTCACCCATATGGCAGGTGCAGCTGACAAGGCATCTTCGCTGGCCAATCCCGAAAAGGTCAATGCCCGACCAAAGAAGCCCTTATCGAGCGAACCAAACCCAATCATACCAATGCGCGGCGTTGGCAATGGCCAATCCGCCTTGGGTTTATCTGCGCCCATTTTCATCGAAAACAAAGGTCAGTTCGATGAACGCGTCAAATTCCGCGTTGTTGGGAACGGCGCCAGCCTCTGGCTGACGAAGGAAGGAATCGTATTTGACTTCCTGCGAGCCGAAAAACTTGCCCCCAAAGCCACTCCACTGGTATCTCACAAAGGACCAGCAGCCGATCAGGAATCTACGAGAATTATCTTTGCCCAGAAATTTGTAGCCGGAGATTCTGGGGGCCAGATCGAGGCAAAAGATCCTCTACCAGGCACATACAACTACTTCATTGGTTCCGATGCTTCGAAGTGGGTTACTCATGTACGCGCATATCGGGAGATTGTTTACCGCGACATTTGGCACGGAATAGACGTCAAGCTGGCAGGGAACGGCCGCAATCTTGAAGAAGAATTGATCGTCCATCCCGGCGCTGACCTCAACCAGGCGAAGCTGGCCTACGACGGCATTCGCGGTCTATCTGTGGCGAAGGACGGGTCACTTAAGATTCGCACCGATTTTGGCGAGATGACCGAAACCGCACCGCGCTTGTATCAGGACCTAGCTGGGAGACGAGTTCCAGTCAAAGGCAAATTCAAGATTTATGGCCATGACACATATGCTTTTGCCGCGGAACTCCATCGCAATACCGCTGCACTGGTTGTTGACCCGACGCTGCTGTATTCCACATTTCTTGGAGGCAGCTCAGGCGTTAGCTGCGGGAATCCCCCCTTCGGCGGTTGTGGCCTGTCTGAGAATGCTACGGGAATTGCCGTTGACGCGGCAGGCAGCGCGTACATCACCGGAGTCACAGCTTCATCTGACTTCCCCGTGAGTACCGGCGCTCTGCAGACCACGTCCGCCGCCGATTGTTGCGCCTTTGTCACTAAGTTGAGTCCGCTCGGGGATCACCTTGAGTATTCCACGTTTGTTGGCGGGACTAACTTTAGCGGCGCAACCAGCAACGCGGTCGCGGTAAACGTTTCGGGTGAGGCCTACATTACTGGATTTGCAGGGACAGGATTTCCGATTACTACAAATGCGCTGGAGCCGAGCTTCAACGGCGGCATCTTCTTTCTCAAACTAAGTGCTCAAGGGGACGCGCTGCTGTATTCAACGCAAATAGGGAGAGCATCTATCGGCCTGGCTCGCGGAAATGCAATCGTAGTAGATTCCAGCGGCAAGGCTTACATCGCGGGATCCGTTGACAACGGATACTCCCTGGACGTGACTCCCACTGCTTTTCAAGCCAGCTTTCCGCCGCAAGCGGCACAGGTTGCATTTCTTTCCATTATTGATCCAATGCAAAGCGGACGTGGTTCGCTGTTTTACAGCACCTACCTCGGCGCGAGCGGCGCCGACAATGCTCTTGGTGTTGCGGTTGACTCTTTCGGGATGGTCTACCTCACGGGCTTCGCGAATGATCCTCTCTTCCCCGTGACTCCGGGGGCATATCAGACGATATATGCGGGAGGTGTAGATGCGTTCGTCGCCAAAATCAACCCCCAGGCGAGCGCGGCGGCATCTTTGATTTATTCCACATATCTAGGGGGGCCTAATGAAGATCTGGGGCAAGCCATTGGTGCTGACTCTTTGGGCAACGCCTACATTGTTGGTTTCACCAACTCCGGCCTCAATTCGCCGCCTTTCCCTACAACTCCAGGCGCGCTCCAGACAACCTATCCCGGCGGGGGGAATTCAGGTTTTGTCACAAAGCTAAACCCGGCAGGAAGTCACCTCGTTTACTCAACCTACCACGGAGGCTTTCAAGGTGCCCCCACTTCGGTGGCTGTCGATGCTTTGGGCAATGCCTATGTTGCGGGCCTAACCAGCGGCAATTTCCCTGTCACCCCGAACGCCTTCCAGCCGGTGTTCCACGGCGGGAACCTATTCCGCGCCAGTGATGCATTTGTGAGTAAGTTCGATCCGGATGGAACGCTTCTGTACTCGACCTTTCTCGGTGGTGCTGGGGGCGACGGCGCAAATGG
>JBARNL010000905.1:0-6654 GCA_049802955.1 Candidatus Angelobacter sp. | reverse complement strand
GTATTGAATTATCTTCGGTCCACCGCCCTCGAGCTCGGTCTTATTTTGAATTTTGGCCCGAAGCCACAGGTCCGTCGCTTGCTGTTGGATAATTCACGAAAACATACCAGGACGCATCACGCAGGAGGATCTTTTTGATTTTTTTCAGATCAGTGTTATCAGTGCAAATCAGTGGTAAGCGCTTATGAGAATCGGCTACGGATGGGACTCACACGAATTTCAGACCGGCGTGCCGCTAAAAATCGGCGGCGTTGAGCTTTCCCACGATAAAGGTCTGGCTGGCCACTCTGACGGCGACGTCCTTCTTCACGCCATTACCGACGCATTGCTAGGAGCGGTCGCGGCGGGCGATATCGGCAGCTATTTTCCGCCGAGCGATCCCAAATGGAAAGGCGCCGACTCCGTCATCTTTCTGGAAGAAGCGCTACGGCAGGTTCGGCTGGCCGGATACAAAGTGAGCAACGTGGATTCAACGTTGATTCTGGCCGAACCCAAGATTGTCCCTCACGCGAAGAAAATTCAGGCTCGCGTGGCTGAACTGCTGGGCGTGAAGCCCGACCAGGTCGGGATAAAAGCAAAGACTCCTGAAGGCATGGGCACGGACAATGCCGCGATCGCGCATGTGGCGGTGTTGCTGGAAAGTGCGAAATGAAACCGATTGCTACTGTGGGATTGCTTCTGTGCCTCATGCACTCTCCGTACGCTCAGAAAGCCGTAGGCCGGCCCCAATTTAGTAACTATCCTGTACACCAGATATATCAAGGCAAGCCAAGCGCTCCGATTCTAAGCAAGAGTCAACGTGGGTATAGGACTGTGATTCGCGAAGCAGCAAAGTCCAAAGTTCAATTCGCCGGCCACTTCACCGTCCCGGTTTTCGGTTGTGGGGCCGGATGCGCTGGGTTCTATATCGTAGACTCACTCAGTGGGAAAGTGTATGACGGATTTACAGTTGCCGATTCGCTTGCATGGATCACGAAACCGGGCAATGAAAATGCCCTGCGAATCGAATTTCACCCAAATAGCCGATTGTTCCGCGTTACAGGCTGCCCCGGTGAGACGAATTGCGGTTTCTACGATTACGAGATGGTAGACGGAGCAGGGCTTAAGCTAATCCGCAAGAAACTATTCCCAAGAGAGTTGCAGTAGCCACTTTCCCAGCTTCCTTGTTTCCACACCATAATAGCTGCTAACCTAAGCTGCCTCGTCGAACTCCATTTCACTTCCGGTTGGTGCCCTATGAAGAATTCCCTCGCCCGTTTGTTCCTGATCGTTGCTGTCTTCGTTTGCGCTCTGAGCGCGCACGCCTCTGGACCGTTGCTTATGCAGAAGCCCACGCTTTCCAAAACGCATATCGCTTTTTCTTACGCGGGCGACCTGTGGCTGGTACCGCGTGAAGGCGGTGAAGCGCGGCTGCTGACCAGCGGCGACGGTACAAAGACCGATCCGGTTTTCTCGCCGGACGGCAGCATGATTGCCTTTTCCGGAGATTATGACGGCAATGTGGACGTTTATGTAATGCCGAGCGAAGGCGGAGTTCCTCGCCGTCTCACGCACCATCCGGCAGTCGATGAAGTTGTGGGCTGGGCGCCCGATGGCAAATCCATCCTGTTCCGTTCCACGCGTAACAGTTATTCGCGCTTTAACCGGTTGTTCACGGTGTCACTTGAGGGCGGCTTGCCGCACGAGCTTCCGCTGCCAATGGCGGAATTCGGAGCATTCTCTTCAGACGGCAAGCACATTGCGTATGTTCCGGTGGACAACAACCGCAGGCTCTCCGCCATTGGATGGAAACGCTATCGCGGCGGCAAAGCATCACGAGTGTGGATCGTGAATTTGACCGATCTAAACCTCGATCAGGTACCGCGTGAGACATCCAATGACGGCAATCCCATGTGGGTTGGCGGCAGAGTTTATTTCCTTTCCGATCGCAACGGGCCGTTCACGTTGTTTTCTTACGATCCGAAAGGCAAGAAAGTTGAGCAGGCTCTGGCCAGCAACGGCGTCGATATCAAGTCGGCTTCGGCTGGGCCAGGCGCGATTGTCTATGAGCAGTTTGGTTCGCTGAATCTTTTTGATCCCGCCACGGGAAAATCCAAAGCAGTTGCGGTAACGGTCCCGGCAGACCTGCCGAATATTCGTCCGCATTTCAAAAAAGTCGATAACGAAATTGCCTCGGCTACGCTTTCTCCCAGCGGTGCTCGCGCGGTGTTTGAAGCGCATGGTGAAGTGCTGACTGCGCCGGCAGAGAAGGGCGACATACGCAACCTTACTAACACGCCGGGAGTCATGGAGCGTTATCCTTCATGGTCGCCGGATGGCAAGTGGGTAGCATACTTCTCCGATGAGTCCGGCGAGTATCAGCTGTTCCTGAAAAATCCTGACGGCATGGGCGAGGCCAGAAAGATATCCTTGGGGACACCCGCATCTTTTTATTACGAGCCGGTCTGGTCGCCGGACAGCAAGAAAATTTTGTTCAGCGATAAGCGGCTCAACCTCTGGTACGTGGATCTGGCCAAGGGCGCACCGGTAAAGATTGACACGGATACCTATGACGCGCCGCAGCGCACGCTCAATCCCGTGTGGTCGCCGGACAGCCGCTGGATTACCTACTCCAAAACTCTTACCAGCCATATGCACGCGATCTTTGCCTACTCGCTCGATCAGGCCAAGCGCCTGCAACTGACAGACGGCCTGAGCGACGCGCGCTTCCCTGCCTTCGATCAGAAAGGACAATACCTTTATTTCACGGCCAGCACAGACGTGGGGCCGACAACCGGCTGGCTTGATCTTTCCAGTATCAATCGGCCAGTGACGCGTAGCGCCTATCTGATGGTCCTGCGCAAAGATCAGCCATCACCGCTGGCGCCGGAGAGCGATGAAGAGAAATCCGCCGCAGACGATTCTAAGCAGGACACGGACAAGTCCTCCAAGGCCGAAGACAAAGCCGATCAAGAGCCGGGCAGCGCTGAGGAGAAAGCCAAAGCGCAGGACGCTCACGCCGCCAAATCAGTAAAGAATGAAGGCGTTGTGGTGCGTATTGATGCGGAAAACATTAGCCAGCGCATTGTGGCCATGCCGATTCCTCCGCGCGATTACAGCAAACTGGTGGCCGGAAAAGCTGGGACGATTTTCTTAATTGAAGATTCGCCGCGCCCCGGCCCGGACCAGATGAACACGCTGTGGCGTTTTGATCTGACATCGCGCAAGCCGGAAAAGCTGATGGAAGGCGCAAATGACTTTACCGTCTCATTTGACGGCAAGAAGATGCTTTACAGCAAGGGACGCCGCGAGAACAAGAAGTGGTTCATCAGCTCAGCCACGGCCCCGGCCCGCGGTGAAGGCGGCGCGGCGGCAGGCAAGCCGGAAACGCCGCTGGCTTTGGCGAAAATGGAAGTGCGCGTCGATCCCCGCGCGGAATGGAAGCAGGAGTACAGTGAAGTCTGGCGGATTGAGCGCGACTTCTTTTACGATCCCAACCTGCACGGCCTGAACCTGCCCGCCACCAAAAAGCAATATGAGCCGTATCTGGAAAATGTGGGTAGCCGCATTGATTTCAGCTATCTGCTGGCGGAGATGCTGGGCGAAATCACCGTGGGGCACATGTACATCCGCACGCCTCCGGAGCCGCCCGCCGAGCAGGGCAAGGTGGGCCTGCTGGGCGCGGAATATACGGTTGAACATGGCCGCTATCGCTTTTCAAAAATCTATCAGGGTGAAAACTGGAACCCGCAGCTGCGCGCTCCATTGACTCAGCCGGGAGTGAACGTCCAGGAGGGCGAATACCTGCTGGCCGTGAATGGCCGCGAACTGCGCGGAACAGACGAGATATTTGAGCTGTTTGAGGGCACCGCCAATAAATCGACCGTGCTGAAAGTCGGTCCCGAAGCGGACGGCAAAGGCGCACGCAATGTGACTGTGGTGCCAATTGAAACTGAAGCCGCGTTGCGCAATCGCGCCTGGATTGAAGGCAATCTCAACAAGGTAGATAAACTTAGCGGCGGCCGATTGGCATATGTCTACCTGCCGGACACAGGCTTTGGCGGCTACACATCTTTCAATCGCTACTTTTTTGCCCAGATCGGGCGTGAAGGCGCGGTGATTGACGAACGCTTCAATGGCGGCGGATCGGCGGCAGATTACGTGATCGATTATCTGCGGCGGCCGCTGCAGAACTACTGGCTGACGCGCGAAGGCCAGGACTTCACCACGCCCGTGGGTGCTATCTTTGGACCGAAAGCAATGATCATCAACATGTATGCCGGCTCCGGCGGCGACGCGCTGCCATGGTATTTCCGCGATGCCAAACTGGGGCCGCTGGTGGGCACACGGACATGGGGCGGCTTGGTGGGAATTTACGACTATCCCGAGTTGATGGACGGCGGCTCAGTCACAGCGCCGCGCGTGGCTTTTTACAATCGGAGCGGGGAATGGGACGTTGAGAACCACGGCGTTGCGCCGGACTATGAAGTTGAGCTCACGCCGAAAGACTGGGCCAGCGGACATGATCCTCAGTTGGAAAAGGCGGTGGCGCTGGTGATGGATGCGCTCAAGAAGAATCCGCTGCCGGTGGCCAAGCGTCCAGTCTTTCCCAATTACCATAACCAGCCGGAACAAGGCGTGCCTGCAGCAGGACATTCATCGGGCGGAAGGAAAAAATAATCCAAGCCTGATGTGGAGACCTGGGCCTGGCCGGGCAAAGGCCCAGCTTTTTGCGAGATGATGCAACTCCGAAGCGCGAGGGCGGCAATTTGTCCGCGTAACTTTCATGGCAGTGCAGCGTAGAAAAGGAACTATGGGAAACAGATCAGCTAGTTATTGGATTCTTGTGATACTTGCGATCGGCATGGCCGTGGCAGGCTTTGTAGTGAGGTCGTCTCCTGATCCGCAGAAGCATGCCATGGCGCAATATCTGGGCTGGGGAGCAATTGCCTTGCTGCTGATTGCGCGGTTCTTTTTCAGACGCAAACCGGATACAACTCCGCCAATGCCAAAAGATTGAATTGGCAGTTAGCAGCCTTTAACTGAACCTCAAAGAGCAGCCGCTTCGCTTCCTGATTGCTGAATGCGCCTTTCATTCATAGTGTAAGGCGACCATGGGATCACGCGCATTGCTTGTCGTGTGGCCCCCGTCCTGATGGTTACTCCCATGCTGTTTATGTTGGAGCGGTTACAGGTTGTGGCAACAGCACCGACCCTACACGTGACAGAAGAGAAGCAGCCTAGCTAAAACCGCCACTTCCCCACAAACCCGAAAAAAAACGGCGATACCCTAAAATTCTGGTAACAAAAAGGAAAGAAACCGGATATATTGGTTCGTGCTGGCGCACAACTCTGTCGACCGCGACTTAATGGCGCGCGACTCTATCGAGTTGACACAATACGATGATGTTGTCTCCAAGGGGCGCTCAAGCCGCTCCGCCAACTCTGAGCTGAAGCTCGGAGCGCAAGCCAATTCCCGTACTTCTACCGACAATGATTTGAAAAGCTCTGCGCGGACTCGCTCGTCCGCTGATCGGCGCGCCATCGCCATGCATGAAGACGATGACGACTCCGAACTGCTGATTAATCGCGAAGACCTAGACATGGATCTAAATGGCGAAGAGGCGCAGTTCTTGAGAACAAGCCGGCGCGTGCCGGTGCGCCGCAGCCCGATTCCGAAAAAAGCGGCAGGCCAGTTGAAGATTGCCGGCGTAATTGCCGCTGTAGTGGTTGGTTGCGGCGGGCTGTCTGCCTGGGCTTACAGCTACGGCATGACCTCCTGGCGATTCCGGATTCAATCCAGCGACGCGGTCGAAATCCAAGGCGTAAAGAACGCCTCACGCGCGCACGTGATGGAAGTGGCCGGCGCGGACATTGGCCGGAATGTTTTCTTTGTCCCCTTGGACGAGCGCAAGAAACAGCTGGAGCAGATTCCCTGGGTGCAGGAAGCGACAGTGATGCGGCTGCTGCCCAACCGCATCGCCGTGACTATCCACGAGCGGACGCCGGTGGCGTTTGCCCAGATTGGCTCGCGCATCAGCCTGATCGACGCCAATGGCGTGGTGATGGGCCTACCTGCCGATCGCAAGACCAAATATTCCTTCCCCGTGATTCGAGGTATTGGCGATACCGAGCCGCTTTCTTCGCGGGCGGCAGCCATGAAGATTTACAACCGGCTGGTGAGCGAACTGGGCGCGGGCAACGACGAGACTGAGGCATCGAGCAGCAGCCCTAATGGGGGTACGAATTACGTGAAGCAGCTAAGCGAGGTTGATCTTTCCGATCCCGAAAACGTGAAGGTCACGGCGAATGATCCCGGCGGGACGATGGTGGTCCACCTGGGAGCGCAGGACTTTCTGCCCCGGTACAAGCTTTATGTAAGCCACATCGCGGAATGGCGGCAGCAGTTCCAAAACGTGCAGTCGGTGGACCTGCGGTATGAGGGGCAGGTGATTGTGAATCCGGACAAGCCTCCGGTGGCAACTCCACCACGGAGGCACGGAGACACGGAGAAAACCGGGGCAAATGTGCCTGCGGCAAAGCCAGTATTGAAAGCGGTCAGCGCGAAAGCGGCGAAATCGAAGACGGCGGCAAAGAAGAAGCAACCACAAAGGACGCAGAGAGCTCAAAGGTAGGAATTTGGTGAATGGGTAATTTGGTAATTGGGTAAATGAC
>JBARNL010000904.1:0-1564 GCA_049802955.1 Candidatus Angelobacter sp. | reverse complement strand
TTTGTAGCGTTTTTTGGTTTTTACTGGACGATTTGGGGAGCAAAGTTTGGCATCGGCTTTGCCGCGCTGATCTTGATTCATGAGATGGGGCACTTCGTCGACATTAAGCGCCGAGGGCTGCCGGCTGACATGCCGATGTTCTTGCCTGGATTTGGCGCGTATGTGAAATGGAACGCGTTGGGAGTGTCACTGGAAGCGCGCTCCGCCATCAGCCTGGCCGGGCCGTTTGCTGGCGCGCTTGCCGCGGGAGTTTGCTTTTTTCTGTGGCATCAAACTGGCTACGGACTTTGGGCAGCGCTGGCACGAACCGGGGCGTGGTTCAACGTGCTGAATTTGATTCCGCTATGGATCTTCGATGGCAGCAGCGCCGCCAATGCTCTGAGCAAACTGGAACGCGCCGTGGTCCTGTTGGTAAGCGCCGCTCTGGGTTACGCGCTGGGCGAATGGGTATTCGGTTTGGTGGCGGCAGGGATGGGTGTCCGTCTGTTTACCCGTGATGCCCCGGAGGAGCAAAGCAACGCGATTGCTGCTTACTTCACAGCGGTACTCGCCGGATTGGCCTTGGTGCTCTGGCTGGTGCCAGGGCAGGGAAACGGATTGCGTTAGCACAGCAACTTCCACACATTTGATGAGAGTGCCGGCGCTTGAGCCTTCCCGCATTGCGGGTTATCTTTCAAAGGCGGAGGCTTCATGCAAGGGAGCGGCATTCAGTCAATCCAGATCGTGCTTCTGCTCCTGTTGCTTTTTGTTGCTGGCTTTACGGCGCTGGCACGCAAGCTGCAAACTCCTTATCCCATTGTTCTGGTAGTTGCTGGGCTTGTATTGAGTCTTGTACCCGCTATTCCCAGAATGACGCTCAGTCCTGATCTCGTTTTTCTGGTGGTCTTGCCGCCGCTGCTTTTTTCCGCCGCATGGCTAACTTCATGGCGCGATTTTGTCCACAACCTGGTCAGCATTTCATTTCTGGCTTTCGGGCTGGTGGGATTCACGGTGCTGGGTGTGGCCGGAACGGCCCACCTGGCTTTTCCTGGATTTGACTGGCGGCTGGGTATCGTTCTGGGCGCAGTGGTAGCTACGACGGATGCCATTGCCGCGACTTCCATTGCCAAACGCGTTGGCCTGCCTCAGCGGGTGGTTGACGTGCTTGAAGGCGAAAGCCTTCTCAATGACGCCACTGGACTGCTGGCCCTGGAGTTTGGTCTGGCAATTGTCGTAGCCGGCCAGACGCCCACCATCGGTTCCGGATTCGTAAGACTGGCTTACCTGACTGCCGCCGGAACTGGAGTGGGGCTGCTGATCGGCGCGATCATTCATTGGGTGGAGCACCACATTGACGATGGCCCGGTTGAAATCACCATCAGCATAATGGTCCCTTATGCCGCTTATCTTGCCGCGGAATTCATTCACGCTTCGGGAGTTTTGGCCGTGGTGGCCTGCGGACTTTACCTGGGGCGGGGAAGCGCGCACTTCTTCTCGCCTGCAGTGCGAATCCAGGCCAATGCGGTGTGGAGTGTCTTTACTTTTATCCTGAATGGCTTTGTGTTCGTTCTGATTGGCCTGCAAT
>JBARNL010000903.1:0-3859 GCA_049802955.1 Candidatus Angelobacter sp. | reverse complement strand
GCCCTCAACAATTATGTCTATACCCAGGATATTACCGTGCAAGAGCTGGACGGCAACACGGTAAGCGGCGAATTCCGGCTGGTGCAGGAGATCACGTATGACGATAAAGGCGGCCGGGTAGAGAATGTTACTTTTGCGCCGCAAAATACTTTGCGCCAGTTGAGCCTGAGCCGTGAAGACTACGAAGACTTTCGTTATAAGATGGCATTTGTCCTGACCACCTCTG
This sequence comes from Candidatus Angelobacter sp., assembly GCA_049802955.1. Taxonomy (GTDB): domain Bacteria; phylum Acidobacteriota; class Terriglobia; order Terriglobales; family Acidobacteriaceae; genus Angelobacter. The sequence goes on along the minus strand of JBARNL010000903.1, from coordinate 3,633 downwards.
ACCTTCCCCAATACAACTTGCTTTACGTTGGCCAGCAGCATCAGGATGAAATCGAAACCTATGTTTTCGACATTGCGCCCAAGACGATCGTAAAAGGACAGCGCTATTTCCAGGGACGCATCTGGGTTGATAACCATGACATGCAGATCGTAAAGAGCTGCGGCAAAACCGTGCCGGATACGATCGCTACTAAGAAAAAGAAAAATACACAGGAGAACCTCTCACCGAAATTCGTGACGTATCGCGAGCAAATTGACGGCCAGTATTGGTTTCCCACCTATATCCGCGCAGACGATACGCTGCATTTCCGCACCGGTGATGTCCATATGCGGGAGATTATCAAGCTGACCAACTACAAGCGTTTCGGCTCAAAAACCAGAATCATCTACAAAGGCGAAGCCAAAGAAGACCCGAAAGATAATCCCAAGGACACTGGGAAGACTCCAGACAAAAAGCCGTAGCCAAAATTTCCTTACTTAACACCAAAGGGCCATTTGTGTCAGGCGAGTGGCCCTTTCGTTTTTATTTGTTAAGCGCTCATTCAAATGCTTCCGTCCGCCGAGACTTGGCATCCAAAAAGTTAGAAATCCAGAAGGAAATCTAATATGAGGATACCCAAACTCACGTTGCATGTGTGGGCGACGATCTTTGCCCTGATCTCCCTTGCGCTGTTGTCCCCATTGGCCCTAACAGCAGAGACAAATTGCGAGGAAGGCAATGGTCCGCTGAAGACGGCGCAGCCGCAAAACATCAGCGTACAGGACTTGATCCAGAAGTTTGCAGAGCGGGAAGCGATTTTTAAAGAAGCGCGCAACCACTATACCTACACGCAAGAGGTCTCAGTCGAAACGCTGGATGGCGACACCGTTGATGGGCAATTCAAAGAGACAACGGATGTCCTTTATGACGATCAGGGGAAGCGCATTGAGAACGTTACTTATGCGCCTATGAATACGCTGACGCGCGTGATGCTGACCAAGGAAGATTTTGACGATTTCCGCAATCATCTGCCCTTTGTGCTGACCACGGAAGACCTGCCGCTGTACAACATTCTCTATGCGGGCCAGCAGCATGTGGACGAACTAGACACATATGTTTTTGACGTCGCGCCCAAAAGAGTGGAAAAGGAAGGCGGACCGCGCTTTTTTCAGGGACGCATATGGGTGGACAATCGCGATTTTCAGATCGTGAAGACCTGCGGAAAGAACGTTCCGGATATTCATAAGAAAGATAAAGAAAATCTAAGCCCCAAGTTCGTGACGTATCGTGAGCAGGTGGATGGGGAATACTGGTTTCCAACTTACACGCGTGCGGACGATATCCTTCATTTCAAAGACCAAGATGTGCACATCCGCGAGACATTGAAATACACGCATTACAAGCGCTTTGGCGTGAAAACCCGAATCATTTACAAGGGGCAGCCGATCAACGAAGGCTCACAGCCTAAATAGATTTTCTGAAATCCCGAGCAGAACGAGCGAACTCTATTGCCGAGAAGAAGCTCAGGTGGTGATGATTCAACAGCGCTAGTGAAAGAGCTTAAAACCTTCCTGAGATGCAAGCCACTCCGAGCTTTTTCGGGCCTAATGATCCCAAAGTGGGCAGGGATCCCTCGCTTCACTCGGGACGTTAGAAAAATCCTAATGGTGCAGCAGCCACATAAACCATCCAGCCACAAACAGCCCGCCCAGGGCCATGGCAAAGCAATAAGCGCCGTAGCGGACCATTTCATTCGGAGTGTTGCGCTGCGTAATGCCGAACACGATTGAAAAGAAGAACGCAAACAGCGTAGCGGCGGTGAAATGAGAGAGTTGCAGGGCCAGCATCATTGTTTTTTCCCAATCGCAATGTGGTATGCGTCCACCGCTGCCATGATGTTCAAGAGACCCGCTACCACAATGAATTTCGTTCCATAGTCGGCCACGGCGGAGGTGATGGAAGTGCCGCCCCACTCAAAGATTCGCGCCATAAAATAAAACGCTCCGGAGCCCAGATCTCCGATGAAGCCCAGAATATCCAGCAGGTCGCCCGTGTTGGATTGATAAACCTTGCCTTGCATCGCCAGCCCAAAAGCAAACATGCCGGCGACAGCGCCCATCAGCAGCAGGCCGCGTATCCAGCGCTTCTGGACCAAATGTCCCGCGCCTGGTATCAGCCATCCGATCAGCGGAGCCATGGCCGCCATTCCGGTGAAGGGAACTGCTGCCGTTGTGGGTTGCGCGTCCGGTGTAGTGATTTCTGTTTTCACCATCAAATTGTTTTCGCCATCAAATAATGACCAGTTCGTTTTGTATTTTACCCGTTACTTCGGCTGCGCCGTTGCGGGTAAGCACGTTTACTTCGCTGCGCACGCCAAATTCCGGCAGATAGATGCCCGGCTCAATGGAAAAGCAGGTGTTGGGAATAATTTCGCGGTCGTCCTTGGTCTCAAGGTTGTCCATGTTCGCGCCGTTGCCATGCACGTTTACGCCGATGGAATGCCCGGTGCGATGCGTAAAATATTGCGCGTACCCGGCGGCATTAATGTGCTCACGCGTGGCCTGGTCAACTTCCCATCCAGCGATGCGCCGCTTCCCGGCAAAGGCTTCCACAACTTTTTTCACGCCCGCATCGCGCGCTCCGCTCACAATGTTAAAAATCTCAACCTGCTTTTCCGTTGGATTGCCAATCACGCCAGTCCATGTAATGTCGTAATAGACGGCGTTCGGCGTGTTCTTTTTTGCCCAGATATCCAGAAGCACAAAATCGCCGGCCTTGATCGCGGAGGAAGTTTCCGCGCTCGGACCGTAATGCGGATTGCCGCTATTGGCGTTCACCGCCACAATCGGCAGGTCTTCCGTGACCAGGCTTTCGCGACGGAATGCCTCCGCCAGCCATTGCTGGATTTTGTATTCCGTCGTTCCGCCGTTGCGCACGCGTCGGCCAATCTCCTTGAAGCATTGCGGCACAATGGCGTCAATGGCATCACGCGCGGCAAAATGGCTGGCAATCTGCTCTTCGCTCCACGTCGCTTCAAATCGCCCCACCAGGTCGCCGGAGCTTACGATATCCTTGCCAAAGCTGCGAACCAACTCCACCGTGCCCGCGTCCACCAGGCCGATATAGGGAATCAAGTTGTTGGGCGAATACTGCATCGCCACCGTGCGATGGCGCACCAGCATGGCCTGCAAGTTGTCCCAAAGCTCGCGCCAGCTAGAGTACTCGCGCTTGGCCCCCGGTAGAGAATCCAGATGTCCCGCCTCTATTCGGTGGACCAGCTTGGTCGGTTCGCCTTCACGGGGGATGATGTAAAACCAGCGGCGTGTGACCATCAGGCCATCAGGCAGTCCCAGCACTTTATAGCCAATAGGATCGCGATGGTGATGGTCATAAAAGAGCCAAGCATCAATGTTGCGCTCGTGCAGGGCTGACTGAATAGCTTTCAAATCCATAAGTTGGTTCTTCTATTTAACCACATTTCTCTCACATCCCGAGCTAAGCGAGGGGACCCTATTGGAACGACGACTCCCAGGGACTAGATGGAACCGGGCATGATTCCTCCGCTTCCTCTGATCCTCCGTGTTTCAAAGGTTTTTCTAGGCGAGGGATTTTGCGCTTTCCGATCAGTGTCATCTGTGTGAATCAGTGGTAAGG
>JBARNL010000902.1:0-4970 GCA_049802955.1 Candidatus Angelobacter sp. | reverse complement strand
CTGTACCGCCGGATTGCAGTGCTTCGACTGCACGTGTGAGGACCGTCATCAGATAATCGAGATCAGGGAAGTACTGGATGACTGAGTTCAACACCACTACATCAAATCTCTCGGTCAATTCGATGCGGCGCAACTCATGCGCCGCCCTGCACTCCAGATTGATCTGCGGCAAGTTTCTGCCGGGGCGGCATATCTCCTGTTGAAGCAGATCCAGCGCGGCCTGCGACAGATCAGTCCCGAGGTAATATTGGCATTGTGGCGCAATGCGAAGCAGTAATAATCCCCCTCCGCATCCAATTTCCCAAACTCTCCAGGGGCGCAATTCCAAAATACGCTCGACTGTTCTTTGTACCCATTCACGCATTTCTTCCGGCGGAATGGGACCTCCCGTGTAGCTACTATTCCAACCGGTAAAGTTGATTGCTGCATCCACCGGATCAGACTGACCATAGGTCTCGTTAAAAGTTATTTTCCATTCCGATATCTGCTCGGCGGTTAAGGCTTGCCGCGTCTCATCCTTTGCCGGGATCCGGCAAGTGTCATTCACGACAATATAGCCTACCAACCGCTTCTCCCCTGGCGAATCCTCCCTTGCTATCACTACCGCTTCCCGTATGTCCTTATGCTGCTCCAGACGCGCTTCGATCTCTCCCAACTCAATCCGGTAGCCACGAATCTTCACTTGCTCATCGTTCCGTCCCAGAAACTCCACGTTCCCGTCCAGCAGCCAGCGTCCCAGGTCTCCCGTCTTATAGATCCTTGCCCCTTTTTCCCAGGCAAACGGATCGGGCACGAACCGTTCTGCTGTTTGTTCCGGACGATTCAAATATCCTCGCGCTACTCCCACACCTCCGATATAGATCTCGCCCACCACTCCCACGGGTACTGGTTCACCGTATGCATCCAGGATGTAAACTTGTGTGTTCGCGAGCGGCCTGCCGATTGGAGCATTTGCTGAATCTGTCCGAGAGCACTGCCAATTCAACGAACCTATGGAGGTTTCGGTTGGTCCATAGAAATTATTCAGTTTGATCGCTTGTCCCATCTGCACGTGAAAGCGATCCAAGAATGCGTTCAGAGCTGATACGGGCAATGCTTCGCCTCCACAAAAGACATGCCTCAGCGAAGTAATGTTCGCGGACTCGTCTGTATCCAGAAAAAAAGGAAGGAGCGATGGAATGAAATGGACAATGGTGACTTCTTGGTTGGCGATCAAGCTGGCAAGATAAGCGGGGTCCCGATGCCCGTCAGGCCGGGCCACAACCAATCTTCCGCCCGCAAACAAGGGCAAGAATATCTCCCAAACCGACGCATCAAAATTGAAAGCGTTTTTCTGCACCACCGAATCTGTTTCGCTAACGTTAAACTCCTCTTTCATCCAAAGAACTAAATTAGCGACGCCTCTATGGGGGACCATTACTCCCTTGGGTACGCCTGTTGAGCCGGAGGTGTAGATAATATATGCGAGATGTTCGGCAGTCAGGCCGACAACCGAACTCTCCAGATTCATATTCGGCTCGTCTGCCCATGTAGCAACGTCTGTTAGCTCCACAATCGGAACAATTTCTTCCATCGGACTCAATAACTTCTGCAGATGACTTTGCGCCAGCAGCAGGTTTGTCCGGCTATCCTCCAGCATGAATCTCATTCGCTCCATTGGATACGCCGGGTCAAGTGGTACATACGCCCCCCCGGCTTTCAATACCGCCAGCAGGGCCACGATCATTTCCAGATTCCGCTCCATGCAAATGGCAACTCGGGTCTCCGGTTTCACCCCCAATCTCCGCAAATAATGTCCTATTTGATTGCTGCGGCGGTTCAATTCCCCATAGGTCAGCCGCTGTCCTTCATACTCCACAGCCACTGCTTCTGGCGTCCTCGCCACCTGCTCCTCGAACAACTCATGCAGGGGCTTCTCCGCCGGGTATGCTCGACGTGTATCGTTCCACTCGTAGACAACCTGGCGCCACTCTTCCTCCGTCATCAGCGGCAGACCGCCGACTTCCCGTGTTTCGTCGTTGATCACTGCCTGCAACAACGCCTGATAGTGTTGTGCCATCTGTTTGATCCGCCACTGGTCAAATAAATCGGGTTTATACAACCAGAAAATACCGATGCCATCCGGATTTTCTCCGACATGCACCTCCAGGTCGAAGCGTACCAGTAATTCATGGTCGATTATTTTTTCTACATTTAAGTCTTGCAAGGTCTGGGCTATGAACGGCGCATTTTGCACCGCAAAAGTTACCTGGAACAACGGCGTCACATTTAGTTTTCGCTGTGGTGATAATTCCTCCACCAGCCGCTCAAATGGAACATCCTGGAAATCGTATGCATCCAGTGTCGTTCGCCGTACTGCCTCCAACAGCTCCCGAAAACTGAATTTCGACTTCACTCTTAGCCGCATCACAAGTGAGTTGACAAAAAAACCGATCAACTCCTCTAACTTTGCGTCCTGCCGGTTGGCAATCGGCGAGCCCACAATAATCTGCTGCTGCCCGCTGTACCGTGCAAGCAGCACCCCGAACGCCGCCAGCATTGTCATGTACAAGGTTGCTGTGTTTTTGTTGGCAAGCTGCTTTAGCAATCCCATCTGCTTGAGAGAGAGCTGCATCGCAAACCAATTCGCTCGGAATGTCTGAATTGCCGGCCTCGGCCGATCTTTTGGCAGCTGCAACTCTCCCTCTACGCCAGCCAATTCAGTCTTCCAATACGCCAGCCCGCGTTCCATTCCTCCTTCGCCAAGCACTGCACGCTGCCACAGGGCAAAGTCGGCATACTGCACGTCCAGTGGCTTCAGTGGATTCTCTTTTCCTTGCCGATACGCTCCGTACAAAATAGCGAGTTCCCGGTTAAATACGCCCATTGACCATCCATCTGACACGATGTGATGCATCGTCTGTAACAGAACATGATCTTCATCGCCCAGTCTCAGGAGTTTCATTCTTAGCAAAGGTCCGCGCGACAGATTGAATGGTTGCGCCAGTTCCGCTCTCATCGCAGCAGTTACCGCGCACTCTCGTTCCGCTTCCTCGAAAGCGCTGAGATCGAATAGAGGCACCTCGATCCGCATAGCCAGGCCGACCACTTGCTCCGGCTCTCCATCTACTTCTATAAACTGTGTCCGGAGACTTTCATGCCGCTCCACCAGCGTATTGATCGCCCGCTCCAGGCAATTGCGGTCTAACTTTCCGCGCAACCGCAATGCCTCCGGCATGTTGTATTCTGGGCTCGCATCTTCCATCCTGTCGATGAACCATAACCGCCGCTGGGCATACGACAATGGAATTTGTTTGGGCCTGACTTGTCGGCGCAGGAGAGAATATGCTTTTTCGGCGCTCTGCAGCGCCAAAGCCAGGCTAGCCACTGTAGGCTTCTCGAATATAATAGCCAGGGGCAACTCGCGGCCGAAGGTGGCCCGTATACGGCCAACCAGCCGCATCGCACTCAATGAATGCCCACCCAACTCAAAGAAATTATCATCTACGCCTACCTGCTCCAGCCCGAGCACTTCCTCAAAGATCCCGCACAGTAGTTCTTGTTGTGGGGTGCTCGGTCGCAGAGAATTTATTTCTGGTTGGGACTTCAAAAACTGTAATGCCTTGCGGTCGATCTTCCCGTTCACACCAACCGGCAATGAGTCCAGCACAACAAACCTGCCCGGAACCAGGTAATCAGGCAGGTATTGCTGAAGCGCATTTCTTAATTCGGAGACATTCAAAGATTTTGACTGGTGAGGGTCCAACGGACTTTCTATATCTTTACCTGTAGTCCCTGGAACAACGTAGGCAATCAGCATTGCTTCCGGGCCGTCACCCTCCACATTTACGCAACATGAAGCAACCGAAGAAGAACGCAGAATTGCTGCCTCAATCTCCCCCAATTCGATCCTGTAACCACGCAATTTGACTTGTTGGTCCGCGCGTCCCATGAATTCAAGATTTCCGTTGGGAAGCCAGCGGGACAGGTCGCCCGTCCGATACATGCGCGAGCCCTCATTCCCAAATGGATTGGCAACAAACCGCGCCGATGTTAAGGCCGCTTTTCCAACGTAACCGCGCGCCGTACCAGACCCGGCGAGATACAACTCGCCCACCACGCCTACCGGTACCAGTTCAAGTTCCGTATCCAACACATACACCTGAGTGTTTGAGATCGGCCGCCCGATGGGAACATGGCTGCCCGGTTCCGCTCCATCGCAGGAGTAAACCATCGACTGGATACAGGTCTCAGTCGGGCCGTACAGGTTATGCAGGGTCACCTCGGCAAATCTGTTGAGCACCTTAGCCGCCAGTTCAGTCGTGAGCGCTTCACCACCGCTGAACACGCGGCGCAGATGTAAGGGCTCGCGCGAGCTGATCTGCTCGACGAACTCCTGCAACATAGTCGGGACAAGTTGCAGAGTGGTAATGCCAAAATCCACCATAGCGTCCCATAAGTAGGCAGGGTCACGATGTCCATCGGGTCTTGCCAGAACAAGCCTTGCTCCAGCCAATAACGGGGCGAATAGCTCCCAGACGCTGGCATCGAAACTCAATGGTGTTTTTTGAAGCAGCGCGTCCGAGGCATCAAGCGGAAATGCTCCCGCCATCCACTGCATGTGATTGCTGAGCGCGCTGTGCGTGATCGCCGCCCCTTTAGGCCGGCCCGTGGAACCGGAGGTGTAGACTACGTAAGCCAAGTCGCTAGGTTGTGCCGCGTTGGCGCGCAGAGTCGCTGGCGCGTGCGCCACTTTCTGCTGTATTTGTTCCCACACAATACAGTGGTACTCGTACTCCGCCCCTAGGCCGAGCAAGCGCTGCTGGGTAATCAGCACCGTGATGCGCGCGTCAGCGGCCATGAACGCGAGGCGCGATGAGGGATAGCTCGTATCCAGCGGCAGGTATGCCCCGCCCGCCTTCATGATTGCTAATATAGAGATCACCAATTCGGGTGAGCGGTCCAGAGATACGCCAACGATAACCCCAGGC
>JBARNL010000901.1:0-6594 GCA_049802955.1 Candidatus Angelobacter sp. | reverse complement strand
TAACCGTTTATGAGTGCCCGCAATTATGGCGCTATTTTTTGGGTTTTAGAACCCATTGCAGGCTCCAAGTTGGTAGAGTCTACCCTGTTATGCAAATCTCGCACAACTGTGCGATTTTGAACCATTTACGCCCTAAGCAAAAGCGCAGGCACGGACGCAGACCGCAATCGATACATTGCGCCTTACCTTCGCTACAAGGAGACAGAAGAAAACGCATGATCAGCGTTGCCAAAACTAAATAATGCGTTTCGCCCGCGGGCGGCAGCCGCTCTGCATCTAATCAACGAACTGCAAACAGCAGAAGAAAATTCAGGGCGGTGCAGATTTGTTATTCGCAATTGTCCGCATCGGCCCGGAGGATGGAAACTGATGAAGATTTATAAGGGAATGCGTATCTTAAGCTCGATGTTGCTGATGGGCGCGCTGGCTGCGCCGCTGGCGGTGCAGGCCCAAGACCGCGACGACAAGCATGATCGCGACGATCGCGCAAAAAATCAGCGCGTTTACGACCGCAACCACAAGGATTACCACACCTGGAACGATGACGAAGACCGCAATTACCGCCAATGGTATACGGAGTCGCACCGGAACAAGGAATATCGCGATTACAACCGCTTGAACAAAAAAGACCAGGCTGCGTATTGGAACTGGCGGCATCAGCACGGCGACAACGATCATGATCGCGACGACCACAAAGACAAAGACCATGACCGCGATCATCGATAGATATAGGTAAAGACGCGGCAGTTCAGAACAAATAAAGAGTCCGGAGTGTAAACTCCGGGCTTTTTACTTTGCGGCCTTGGCGGTCTTGCCGGCGGTTTTTTTGGCGGCGGCGCGGGCGTTGTCCGCTGCTTTGGCGGGATGTTTTCCAACGGCACCGGCTGGCAAATTCAGTGACGCTCTTAAAGTGCGGTTGCGCTCGCGCTTGGCGGCTTGCGACCGGTTGCGCGTGTTTTCTCTGGCATTCAATTTCGGCATGGGTGGGTCCTCTCGATGGAATGTTTTTCAAGTGTCTGCTTCCATCCTACGTGAGAATTGCCAAAATCGCCGGAATTGCCAAAATTGAAAATTGAAAATCTGCGGGAGCTTTGGCGAGTCCACAAATTTTCGTTACCCCGAATTCAGTAGGCGAGGGTGCCGCGCGCTCTTACATTTCTAATCTAACAACCCCCACTTGCAAGCCAATGCCACAGAAATTTCGGGATCCCGACGACCAAGAACCATAACCGGAGGGCGCGACCATCCTCATGCAATCTGAGTAAGTCCCGAAGGGAAAAGGCCTAGTGATACGTTTACTAGACTGTAAAAACTTTGAAACGTTTGACCCGCGTTCATCACTAGAAATCAGGGATGGTATATCCATGAAAAGGGCTGGAGAAACAGGTCAACCCGGGAGGTTTAAATTGACGCTGAACTTTGACAAAATGCACAAATGGGCTGAATTTGCGTCGTTCCTTGCGCTCATCCTGGGCGTACCATTTGGCCTAGTTGATCTTCATAACCATGCCACGGAAGCGGAAGAGAATGCTAAGAAGGAGCGGGTTGAAGCTGCGGAGAAGGCATATCAGATGGTAGACCAGAGATTTCATGAATTTGTGAAACTTTGTATCGACCATCCGCGGCTTGATTGCTATAGCGCTCCGCGCGTTGGAGAAGTTAAGCTCGATGAGAATGAGAAAATCCAGCAGAAGCTGCTTTTTGCCGAGTTGACCGACGTTTTTGAGGTCGCCTATGTGCAGTATCACAAGGAAGATTCGAACCCAGAGATCCGGCGGATCTATAAGACTCAGTGGGCGGGCTGGGATGCCTATATTCGCAAGTTCTTCAAGCGTCCGGCGTATGTAGAAGCCTGGTATGAAATCAGGGACGAATATGACGGCCTTTTCGTGCAATATCTGAATTCGTTAGCGCCACCACAAAAGAAACTGGCTGCGGTAAACGAAAGCCTTCGCTAAGGCACTCTGATAGTGATTTCGCAGGAGCAGCCGCGGGATTGGCATTGGCGAAGGTTGCGACACGGGTTTGCCGGCATGTTTGCCGCCAACCGGGCACTTGCAGCGAGGCGCGGTTTCTTTTCTGCTTCTTGGCTTTAGATTGACGCTAAAGAGCTTTTCGATCATGAATTTTGCATGACGCTTGCTAAAAATTCAATAGCCGGGAAAACACGCGTAACATCCTAAGCCGTGAATTGCCAAAATTGACGATTGAAACCTGACAATCGCCGAACCTCTCTATGCTCGCGTTGCGAGTTCGAAAAAAACTGGCGTCTCGGTTGCTCCGCAGGCAAGGGCGACTGCGCCCCATTTTTGATATCGGAGGAGTAAAGGAAGCTGCTTGCATCGGAGTTAAGTTGGCAGACAGAGGGATGAACACGTCGAGACAAAAAAATCGAGCGGTTTCGAGCGCGGCAACACTTAGATCATGGGACGGGGGCGAGGCCGACTTGCGCGCCGAGCCCATGGCAATAGGAGCAGCAGAATGATGGCCATCGGCACAGAGCGAAGGCGGTTTGGAGCGCAGCAACATAAACGAAGTCCCGCCCAATGCGCTAATCGACCATTGGCCTGCCGCTTGTAACCGCTTGGATTGCTTAGGCTTTAGGGCGCAGCAAAGGATGTTAATATAACAGGCTAGGACTGACATGCCATTAAAAACATTATTCCTGAATCCTCCGTCGTTTGAGAACTTTGACGGTGGCGCCAGTTCGCGCTGGCCCGCCACCCGCGAGATTGAGTCGTACTGGTATCCGGTATGGCTGGCGTATCCGGCAGGGATGCTGGAAGGCTCGCGGTTGCTGGACGCGCCGCCGCACCATGTGTCGGCGGAAGAGACGATTGAGCTGGGCAAACAGTATGAGTTCCTGGTGCTGTTTACATCCACGCCCGGATTTCCCGGTGACATCAAGCTGGTCACCAAGATGAAAGAGGCGAATCCCAAGCTGAAGATTGCGTTTGTGGGACCGCATGTGACCACGCTGCCAGAGCGCTCTCTGAATGAGTGCCCGGCCATCGATTTTGTCTGCCGGCGCGAGTTTGATTACTCCGTGGTGGAGTACGCCAATGGCAAACCGCTGAGTGAGATTATCGGGATTTCATATCGCGACGCGAACGGGAAAGTGGTTCACAATGCAGATCGCCCGGACGTAATGGATCTGGATTCGCTTCCCGACGTAGTTGATGTGTATTTTAGAGATATGGATATAAGACGGTACAACGTACCGTTTTTGCTTCATCCTTTTGTGGCTCTCTACACCACGCGCGGCTGCCCGGCGCAGTGTACATTCTGTCTCTGGCCACAGACTCTAAGCGGACATCCGTGGCGCAAGCGCTCCACTGATGCTGTCGCCCGCGAGATGGCCAAAGCCAAAGAGTACTGGCCGTTTGTGAAGGAATATTTCTTTGACGACGACACCTTTAACATCCAGAAGGCGCGCACTGTTGAGTTGTGCGGCAAGCTGAAGCCTCTGAATATGACGTGGTCTTGTACGTCGCGCGTCACCACCGACTACGAAACTTTAAAAGCCCAAAAAGAAGCTGGCTGCCGGCTCTTGATCGTCGGCTATGAGTCGGGCGATCCGCAGATTCTCAAGAACATCAAGAAGGGCGCAACGGTTGACCGCGCGCGCCAGTTCACTAAAGATACAAAGAAGCTCGGCCTCAAAGTCCATGGCGACTTCATCCTTGGACTTCCCGGCGAAAGCCGTGAATCCATCCGCCGCACCATTGATTTTGCTAAAGAGCTTGACGTGGAAACCATCCAGGTTTCCATCGCGCATGCTTATCCGGGCACTGAGCTATACGATTTTGCCAAGAAGAGCGGCTTCATTGTGGGCACTGAGCGCATGGTTGACGACGGCGGCCACCAGGTCGCGCAGATCGAATATCCCGGCCTGCCCCGTGAGCACGTAATGGAAATGGTCCACAAGTTTTACGACGAATATTATTTCCGTCCCAAGGCCGTCTTCCGCATCGTGCGCAAAGCGGTCTTCAACGGTGAGGAACGCCAGCGCCTATATAAGGAAGCAAAATCATTCATGAAGCTGCGCTCCGCGCGCAACAAAGCCACTAAAGACATGGTGGCGGCAAAACACGCTGCTGCGGAAAAGACACGCAGGGCGGAAGTCGCCGGCGACTAATCTCCCGCGGTTGCAGAATTGTGCAGCTAAGCCAGGTTCGACCGCAAAGCATAAGCAAGATCGCCGCAGCCTTAGGCAGCAAAGCAAGGTCGCATGATCGAACAAGAAAAAGTCGGCAAGGCCCGCATCATCGGGTATGGCATCGGATTGGCCGTTTTCGTTGTCGTCGCGATTTGGAAATTTCTGGTCCACTAAAAAAACGGTGCGCTAAAACGTTGCGCTTAATCTGATGCGCTGTCCTAAAACTAGCACCCGAAGAACGGTGCGCTAGAATCTAGTTTCACCCGCTTCAGCGGGTTGCAGGCGGACAATCCGAGTGAAGTTCAAGAAAATCTTCATCTATCTGGCTATCGCCTGCTGCAACGGCACGGGCGACGTGCTGCTCAAGCGCGGCATGGAAAACCTCGGCGAAATCCACCTCAGCCACTGGACCCACATCTTCAACGCCTTCGTTGATCCCTGGATCATCCTCGGCATTCTTTTTCTCGCCGGATTTTTTTACTCCTATCTCACCGCGCTTTCCTGGGCAGACCTCACCTTCGTTTTGCCCGCGACGGCCTTCGGTTACGTCGTCACCGCATTCCTCTCGCGTGTTTTCCTGCATGAAAACGTCAGCCCCTGGCGATGGGCAGGTGTCCTGCTGATCACCTGCGGTGTAGGACTGGTGGCGCGCGGGCCTTCACTGACTGAGCGACGGCAAAAAGATCCGGCGCTCGCAGCAGCAAAGGAGCAGCATGAACTCGCTTAAGCAACAGCATGAACTCGCCAAAGAGCAGTATGAGGTGGTGAGAAGCAGCATGAACTCGTTGAACCACAGCATGCATTGCGCCAAAGGAGCAGCATGAACTCGCTTAAGCTCTGGACCGCCATCGGAATGCTCGTGCTGGCTTCCAGCGCGGGAGACGTGATGCTCTCCGCCGCCATGAAGCGCATCGGTGACCTTGACGCAATTCGTATCAATAAAGGCTTGCTGGCGGTGATCAGCCATGTCATCCGCGAGAAACTTTTTCTTTTCGGACTCTGCTGCCTCATCTTTAGCTTCTTCTGCCTGCTGACCGCGCTCTCCTGGGGCGACGCCAGCCTCGTCGCGCCCGCGTCCGCATCCCTTACCTATATCTGCTCCGCCGTCCTCGCCAAATTCCTGCTGCATGAAAATGTCGACCGCCGCCGCTGGCTCTCCGCCGCTTTGGTCTGCGTGGGTGTGTTGCTGTTGGTGAAATAGCTTTTTCTGAAATCTCGACCCTGAGCTTGCCGAAGGGGAGAGATCCCTATTGCCACCACATCCTGTGGACAATCGAATACTCTTAAGAGTTGTGAGTGGAAAGAACCTTTGGGCAATGCCAGATTCCAAATCAATCCATCGCAGACTTTCGTTCTCCTTCGGCAATGCAAGATCGCCAACTCATCCCGTTCTACAATCGTCGCCAATGAAAAGCCTTGTCCGGTCCATTCTCACTACCACATTCGTGCTGCTTCTCGCGCTTCCGACTCACGCTTTAGCCCAGCCAACAGATCGCAACGCCGCGGTTCAGTATCTTCGGACTGACGTTGCGCTTCGCCAAGCTTATCCTTTCCCGCCCGAAGCATGGGTCAACCTGGAGCACGCACTGGAAGAGCCGCTGACCGCCGAAGATGAAAAACTTGTGGCCGCGGCCTCTGAGGCCTTGGTTGAGTTTCAGCATGGCGCAAAGAGCAAAATTTGCGACTGGCAGATGAGCGCGGAAGACGGGCCGTTCGCCAACACCTCCCATCGCGGCGCTGTCATGGAATTGGTTGCTGTTTCCGCACTGCGCGCGCGTATACGTCTGCGTGATGGCGACCATAACGGCGCCATAGCCGATGTTCTCGGCGCCTATGCCGCCGCACGTCATCTCTCGCTCGATGGAAGCATCGCCTCCGTCCTGATCGGCTACAAACTTGAGCGCGAAGTTACCTCCGTTCTTCAGAATGCCATCGCGCTGCTCTCTCCGGCTGGGCGGAGGCTTATAACAATACGCGACGTGCATTACTCCATGCTGCCGTAGCTAAGTGCAGCCCGGAAGGGCCGCAAACTCTCGCCGGAACACATGGTCCCACTGCTGCGACGGGAATGCAAAGGCGGTGGTGGGAAGCAGAAGGGCCTTCAGTGCGGCCCGGGAACCGCTAAAATTTGCTTGGAGAAGCAATTTTAATCCAGTTGGAAAAGCGATATCAGAGATCCTCATTTTGACCGACCCTTAAATAAAGGTCATAATTTTGAAACCAAGGGACCGAATTATGTTCAAAAGTGTAGTTTTTGTCGCGTTGATCACAACGGCTTTACATGGACAAATACCTGCCAATCTCGCATTTGATCAACCGCCAACTCAAGATGTTATCCATCTGGCTAACCAAGCGTTTGCCGCCGAATGCTACGTGTTAATGCAGAACAATCAAGCAGTAAGTACTTGCGGCGGAGTCAATATGGTCCGTAATTC
>JBARNL010000900.1:0-1793 GCA_049802955.1 Candidatus Angelobacter sp. | reverse complement strand
GCTCCAAGGTATATCCGGTGGTCTGGGGAGCCGCCGACGCGCATAAAGCCCCAGTGGTGCTGCACGATTTTCCTTTGCCTATGCATAACTGGGCTTTTGAAGCAGCCGTGTGGGCCCGCTATTTCGATAAGACATCGGCCGACCTGGGAAACGAATTCCGTAAATTCATTTACGCCAACCAGACACAAATCACGCGGGACAATCTGCTGGAATGGGCGAAGAAATTTGCCGCCGAGAACAAGACAGCTATCCCATCCGATAAAGACCCGGATGGCAAGCTCTCGGCTCTCGTAAAGGCAGATTACTTGCTCGGGCAGCGCATTGGAGTGGAACATACTCCCACAATCTGGGTTGTAAGTAATAGCGGCGTTTCTCAGCCTTTGGTGGAAGAAGTGAAGGTTCGGGAGAAGCTGGACCGGATGATTGAAGACATGTTCAGCAAGACGCAGCCGGCAGCTGCTGCCGAAGTAAATTCGCCGGCAAAGGCCCAAGCGATCCGCAAGAAAAATATAGTCAAAACCCCTAAGAAGGCAGGATGACCAGCAAAATGAACATATTGGCAAAACGTTTTATTCACATCACCGCAGCGCTCGCGCTTGTGCTTGCTCCAGCCGCTTCTCGCGCCGCGGACGGTTCGTCTCTCAAACCACCAGCGGGCGCACGCGTGGCTATTGTGATGTTTGAAGACCTGGAGTGCCCAGACTGCGCCCGTGCCTATCCCGTTGTCTGGGACGCGGCGAAGAAACACAACATTCCAGTGGTGCTGCACGATTTTCCCTTGCAAATGCACCCCTGGTCATTTGACGCAGCGGTTTTTGCCCGCTACTTTGACAGCAAATCAGAGAAGCTGGGCGATGATTTCCGTGGCTTTATTTTCCAGAACCAGCCTCAGATCGATAAAGGAAATCTGCGCCAGTACGTTGATAAGTTTGCCAATGATCATAAGACGCCCATCCCCTTTGTTCTTGATCCTGATGGACAGTTCAAAGCCAAGATCCTGGCCGACCGAGAAATGGGAACGCAGATTGGCCTGCAACATACGCCGACTATCTTCGTTGTCGGCAATGGAGGCGCTGCAACTCCCGCCGTTGAAGTTGAAGATCGCACCAAACTAGATCAGATCATTGAGGACATGCTGCAAAAAGCTCCAGCGGCTACCAGCACGAAAAAGCCCGCGTCCAAGAAACAAGCTAAGAAGACCGCAAAGAAATAACGCGCTATTTAAGCTCAAAAATGCCCTCTTGCGAGAGGGCATTTTTTTATTAGCGCACCGGCGTTTACTTATTTGATTTTGCTCACTTCAGTCACTAGTTCTTCATAGTCCGGTTCTTGACCAAGTTCATAGGTCTTGGAAAACGCGATCTTCCCTTGTTTATCCACGATAAAGATGGCGCGATCATTGATTCCGGGCAGCGGCTCGCCCAGCCGGAGAATGCCAAATTGTTGGGCCACGCCGGCGTGAGGCCAGTAATCGCTCAAAAGTGGATACTCGAGCCAGCCAATCGACTTTTCCTGCCAGGCGAGATGGCTGTAAATTGAATCCGGGCTGATGCCCACGACCTGGGCATCGTGTTCGGCGAACTTTGGCAAGTACCTGCCGTACGCCGACATTTCATTCGTTCAAGTTGGGCTCCAATCCAACGGGTAAAACGCCAGAATCACGTTCTTTTTGCCGCGCAGGTCGCTGAGCTTGAATTTGTGCCTCTGTTTTCCCGTTACTCCGGGAAGCTCAACCTCCGGGGCCATCTCTCCAGCTTTCAAAGCCGTCATTCATCCCTCCACGAAATCTTTCA
>JBARNL010000899.1:0-3418 GCA_049802955.1 Candidatus Angelobacter sp. | reverse complement strand
TCCATCACCACCGCATAGCCATTTTCTTTAGCGTATTTTTCCAGCACGTCCAACATCTTCTTGCCCAGCCGGTTCAGGATTTCCTGTTCTGCTTGCTGAACTTCATTCTGGAAATCTTCCGCGCTTCTTTGCAGGCTTTTTTGCTTGTCACTGGCGGCCCGGACGCGGGTGTTGCGCTCTTCATCGCTCAATTTATCGGCCTGGGCCTGAAGTTGCTTCTTCAGGTTTTCCAGTTCTTCATTCTGGCTCTGCAACGCCGCCTGGCGGGGAGCATACTTCTGCTGCAAGCCTTCCAGTTCCTTTTTGCCTTCATTGGTGTTGGCAATAGCGTCTTGAATACTGACGATGCCTACTTTATTACCGCCGGTTGGGCCGGCCACTGGGGCCTGTGCGCGCGCTGCGGAAATGCCCCAGACCAGTACCAGTGCCAGGCTTAGGACGCGGGTGTTGATATTTCTTGCCATGAAATATTGGACTCCTTGGTGGTTCTCAGGTAACTATTCTTCGCGATACACGGTCACGAGACAGCTCAATGAATGCGTGAAATCTGCGGTGGGAACGGGTATCTAAATTATAGGTTGCAGCCTCCGCCAGCGTCAAACCAACACTTCTTTCCTTAAAAAGTGGTGCTGATGGTGAATCGAAACGTCTTGCGCGGTTCCTGCAGGCGAAAATCTGGGGCCAGCGCGGAGATCGCGGATTGAAAAGAAAAATCGCCCACCGAGCCCACCGGGAACATGCTCCGCGTGATGGGGCTGGGAGAATGCACAATGGTATTCAAGGTAAGCGGATTATAAGCATAGTAAATACGGAATGGCTGTTGCACGATCGGCAGCAGCACCTGTAACTCCAGCCCAGTGGACATTCGAGGCACGTAGTTGGTGCCCGCCACCGGCTTCAGGTCCCCGCTGAACGGGAATGACGTGCCTCCGGAGCACTGGAAGTTGACGACGGCAGGGCAGCCAAAAACGGTGCTGTTCAGCTGCGTCAGGGAATCTGAGCTGACTTTCAACTGTGAGGGCAGTGTGACAAAGTCCATGCCAAAATCGGCAAAGGGAGCCAGCGTGACCGGCCCTACAACATGCACTCGATACTCAACGTTGGAAACAAACTGCGTATCGCCGCCAGGAAGTGTAATGTTATTGACCGGCAATGGCACCGTCACGTTTCCTCGCCGCGGGTTCGTCGGATCGATTGGTACAGGACTGCCATCAGGATTGGTCAACTGGAAATTCTGTACTGTGCTGACAAACACGTATGGCGAAACGGTGCGTACGTCGAAGCCGCGCAAATCGTTTTCTCCGCCCATGTAAAAACGCTGGTATGGCGGCGCTTCAGACCCGGCAAAGCCGTTGATGAAGCTGCCCTGGATGCGTATGCCAAGAGTGTTTTGGTGATACAAGGGCTTCCACTCAGTAAACGCGACCAAGGGCCGGTAGAATTTAACATTTCCGCCCAGGCCGGCAATTTCATTCGAGATAAACAGACTCTTTCCCCGATGTGGGCGGATGGGACTGTCAATCGTGCTGAAGCCAAACGATGGCGTCACCGAACTGGTAACGATGCCCTTCAGCGCATCGGGGCCGGAGATACTGCGGAAATTCAGCGTTTGGAACAAGTTGCGCGACGCATCGCTGAAGGTGTTGATCGTGGTGTTATCCAGCGTGTATGTGAGACCTACGCGCTTGAAGGAATGTCCCAGCAGATAGCTTGATGAGGCGGTGAATCCCGTGCTCGATTGGTTGTAATTCAATAACTGGTTGAGCACCGACTGTGGAAGATTCAGGTTCTGCCCGGCATTGATGGATGCCTGGCGCGCCTGGTTGAAATCAAACCTGCGGCTGTACACCGTAAACCCGAGCGTTAGCGGCCGGTCAAACATATACGGCTCAGTGAAGCCGAACAACAGCACCCGGGAGAGGCTGCCAACATTGCCCTGCACCTGCAGTGTTTCTCCCAGGCCAAGAAAGTTATTGGTCTCATAATTCAAGCCGATGAACGAGCCTTCCAGCCCGCTCACGCCACCCGTAAGGCCAATGCTGTTCTTGCCCTTCTCATGAACTTTTACCGTCAGATCTACCGTGCCGTTTTTCGTATCGAGCTTGCGTTCGGTATCGTCTTCCGGCTTAAGCGCGTCAAAATAGTTCAATTGATTCAGGCGAAGCACGCTGATGTCCCACAAGCGGCTGTTAAAGACCTGCCCTTCCTGCACCAGCAGTTCACGGCGGATAACGCGATCGCGTGTTGTGGTATTTCCCTGGAACTCGATCCGGCGGACAAAATAGGGTTTGCCCTCTTCCATTTCAATATTCAGGGTGATCATCTTATTTTTTTCGTCAATGTCAGTCGTCGGCACGGGCGTAAAGTCAATATACCCAAGCTCGCCGTAAGCCTTGCGCAAATTGTCCAGTCCTTTGCCAACCAACTGTTTGTTGAATGTCTCTCCGTCTTTGATGGGAAAAACGCTTCGCAGCAGCTGCTTGTTCAGGATTGCTTTGTTGTTCGTAAAATTAATCGCCTTGAGCTTGTACTTGTCGCCTTCGTCGATTGGCACGGTGATGTCCATTACCTTGCCTTGCCCATTTTGGATAAAAGGAAAATGGAGCTTCGACGAGGTATCACGCAGTTGGGTCTTGGGATCATCGACTACTGCCTGGAAGTAGCCATACGTTTGCAGCGCTTCGCGGACGCGCTCCGCGTCCTCTTCCAGTTTGGACGCGTCAAACGTCTTGGCAAAAATGTTTTCCAGGAAAATAGACTTGGGGACGCCAATTGGGTGCAGGTTCTTCATGGCCGCCCGCAACGTGCGGCTGTTCACGTGTTTGTTGCCCACAAACTTGATCTTGCCGACCTTGACCTTTGGCCCTTCTTTCACGTTAAACGTCACGGAGACCGATGCCGGAGGCACCTGCTGGACCTGTACGTTCACCGTGGCGAACTGGCGGCCGTGTTCGGCCAGCAATTGCTGCAACACCACCTTGGCCTTGATGACCTTGGTTGGATCGTAAGGACTGTCCACAGTCAGCGGGACTTTGACTTTCTTATAGCGCTCCAGAACGTCGCTTTGTGAGACCGAGTTCAGCCCGTGGTACTCAATGGTCCGGATCGTCGGCTTTTCGTGAACATAAATATGAATAAACCAGCCCTTGGGTGACTGCTCGCGCTCCATGCGGACATCTTCAAAGTAGCCGCTGTTCCACACAGACCGCAGATCGCGTTGCAGTGCTGCCTCGTCGTATACGTCGCCTTTCCGGGTATAAATACGCGACATAACCGTCTCTGTTGGGATGCGACGATTCCCGTGGACATCAATATCCTCAACGATTTGGCCAGCTTGCGGCGCCGCAAAGATCTTTGGCACCAATCCAGGGAGCAATAGACAAAGGATCAACGCCAAGGGCCCGATCCGCGCGACGTG
>JBARNL010000898.1:0-4727 GCA_049802955.1 Candidatus Angelobacter sp. | reverse complement strand
ATCTGGGATGACCCTGCTGAAACCTACGCCAATCTGGGATACACCCGGGAGGGGGAGGGTAGGAGATCGGGTGATCGGGACATCTGGTGATCGGGTGATTGGAGCAGCAAAAACCTCACCACGGATGAACACTGATTACACGGACCAAAAATCGATCGTCGGAAGAGCAAGACAACTCACCGCAGAGGAGCGGAGACGCGGAGAACAGCCGAGATCGAAACGCAAGAACATGCGTGCGACTCCCAAGGTCTGGGATGGGTCTGGGATGAGGTCGCGTAACTACTTTGTATTCCTAATTGAGGCATAGGGGGGAGGGGTAAGGGATCGCCGTGATCGCCGATGCGTATCGTGAAAATGGTGAGATCACGACAAATCCATAGGCATACTTATCTTTCTGTACGCTTGAACTGCCAACGCTGGATGAAGTAGATGCCCCAAAGGGCGACAGCAAACGCAGCGATGAAAATTCCGGCGCTTGGATCGCCATGAAAGAGCAACCAGACAATCTTGTGGTTTTCGATCTTGAACAGGCCAGTAAGAACAGTATAAAACGTCGCCATCCACAAAAACTTTGTATGGGCCGGAAGTGGAGCGGTACGGCGGCGAGCATATAGATAGAAAAGCCAGAAGAATACTGACATTGCTATGAATAGTGGCCCCCGACTACCACCCCCGGAAGCCGAGCTGCTCCAGACGATCCAGATGACCTTGCCATTTTGAATGCGGAATAAAAACAGCATCAGGGTACTGAGCACGGCCAGCCAGAAGAATGAGGTGCGCGTTTCCGTCACCAGGCGTGCGCGCTCCAGGGCCAACTTTTCTTTTTCCGGATCAAGTCCAGCACCCAGTCTGGACGGAGCAGCCTTCAGGCTTTCCAGCGGACCGGCTGCGGAGCGCGCGGACTTTTCAAAATCCGGGTTCTCACGAAAAAAATCTTCCACCAGCCTGCGTGTAGCCGCACTGGCCTCGCCGGAGAAATAGGCCGGCAACAGATCGATAATGACTTCGCGCTCCAGTTTCATGGGCGCACCTCCTGGAAATTTTCTCTGGCTCGCATCAGCTTCAATCGTGCGCGATGGACCTTCACCTTCACCGTGGTCACCGGCAGCTTCAGCGCTTGGGCAATCTCTTCATACGGCATTTCTTCCTGCACGCGCATCAGCAGCGCGGCGCGGTCAACTTCAGAGAGCTGGCGCAGAGCGTCCATCACGGCGCTCAATTCAGCCTTGTGCTCGGTGCGTATGGCCAGGCCCACACCTGGATCGGGAATGGAGTCTTCCAGCTCAGTCAGGCGATTGTTGCGGCGCAAATGGTCGCGGTACAGGTTGCGCGCGATGGTAAACAGGTAGGCTTTGACCGTTGCTTCCCTGATTTTGCCGCGTGAGGTCCAGGCGCGCACGAACGTCTCTGAAGTAATATCGTCGGCCAGGGCCGCGTCGCCGCAAAGGAACAGCACAAAGCGATGCACCTGCGGCGCATAGCTTTGGTAGAGGCTATGGAAATCCATCATCGGCGGCCTGGACGGTAATGATACGCAGAAATGCCGCGGAAGTTACGCCGGACTCGGCGCTTAAGCCGATCAACTCGTCAGCAGTTTGTCCGATAGGGATAGTTGCGGCGGTCCCAGAATTAGAACTCCCTTACCGGCGCGGCCTGCTCTTCGCCCACTCGTCCAGCGACAATTTCTGCGCGATAGTAATTCTCATCGCGCATTGAGCAGCCGGCCATTCGTCGCAGCATTGCGATTTGTCCCGTGTGCGTCAATGCATCGGCCACGGGACCCTGAAAAAGCTTTTCTGGTGAAGCGGCGAGTGGCGCATCGGATGCCAGATAGCTATCAAAAACCTCCAGAGTGTTGAAAAATCGCTTGACTTCCTCCGGCCACGGGAGCGGATCGGAATCACGCCATGCTTGTTTGCCTTGCGCGATGGAAAGCGCCCAGTCAAAAAGATCGCCCATGTGCGCCAGGATGTGGGCCGGAGTCCGGCCTTTTACCCCAGTGCTGAACGTGGCAAAACTTTCAGGGGCATCACGCAGCGCTTTTCCCGCACGGTAGGCCAGCGTTGCCAGGGTATGCCGCAGAAGTTGCCGGCCGGAATCATTTGCCGGCTGAGATGTTGCCGCCATGGTTGGTCCCCTCAAGATTTTGGATAGTGAGATCAGCAGGTGATCTTTGATGAAAAGATGGCGGCGGTCAAGCGGTGGTCGCAATATTTCTGTTTGTAAACGGATCGGCAAGGCGAGGGGGCGAGATGCAAACACTACAGCGCGATGGTGAAATCTTCTTCTTCGTCATTGGCTGGGAGGGCGTAGAGCGTAACCTTGAAAGGCGCCAGAGTAATATCGGGCGCGCTGCGCACCAGTTCGAAATACACAGCATCTTCGCACTTCACGCACTTGGGAAATAGCTGGTCGCGCAACAGGGTAACTTCATGCGGCAACCGGTGGTTCCGGTGATACACGCGGTAGATGCCGCTTTCCAGTATTCTGTCACCGCAGCGAAGTTGCTTCGTTTCCTTTGCCATATTTTGTTGCGAAGTCACCAGGCGCAACTTCCGCTTGCGATTGCTCATGAATTGGACCCGAACCAACCGCCGATTGGATGCTCCTGATATTTGCTTAAGTTGTGTTAACTGCTGCAATTTTTTCAACTAAACGGGACTCAACAAGGCTTCTATTTTCAATCAGTTACTATGGATGCAACTCATCAGCCCCGATGCTTCATCAAAAAAAACCGAAAAGATTTTGTATCAAGGAGCTGGGAATCAGTTGATGAACGAACCAAAGAATGAAACACCGAACGTCCCCGTTCAGGCCACCCAGAGCCCCGCAGGCAAAGCACAAAAAGTGCGCAGCTCGCGTTATGAATGGGAGAGCAAGAGCAATAATGAGAATGAAAAGGCCGTCGGCGCATCCGGCGCTTCGCGTAGATCGCTGCTTGCCTCCGCCAGAGCGATGTTGAGAAAGTTCTTTTCAGGAGACCGCGGGTTTTTTGATAACGACGATGACGCCAGCCCCAGCGCTGCCTAATCGTCTTAGTGTAAAAACCTGTTCAGCATCACTGTGCGATCGGTATCCAGCCAGGCTTTCCAGCTCTGCTCGGGAACGCCTGGATATTTTTGTCTGCCAAACGCGATCCACGCATCGCGGTAGCGTCGCCACTCGTCTTCGCTCTTCTGGACACTCTGCCGCGTTACCGTTCCCCACTGAGTAACGCTGCCGGTCTGCGTGCGTTGATAAGCGGCGTTCTCGCCGGCTTCAGCTTTCTGGAATTCTTCGGCTGTATAGCTCGGCAGTTCGCCGCGCTCAAATGCTTGCAGTGCGGAGAGGAGATTGTTTTTGAAGAATATCTCCTCTTGTATCTCAAATGTTCCTTCCAGATTCACTCCGTTTTTCGCCTGGATCTCGTAGAACCTGTTCGCTTCTTCCATAAATGCGCGGAAGGCCTTTTTTTCCGTCGGTTTCCATCCCGCCGTAAGCTCGTTGAACTTTTGGTCGCGCTCGATCTTATCGAAGCGCTCGCTCAGGATCGCGCATTGTTCGTAAATTTCGCGGCCGCTGCTGTGGTCGCATACGCTGAAGTTGTTGCCGCCCCAGTTTTGCTTCTTTAGCCGATCCAGTTGGTACACGCGGCCCGCGTCATCCCCCGGGGCTCCGCCAATCGAACACGCCAGCTTGATAGCTGCGTCAAAATTGCGGGTCGCGCCGTTGCCGTTCGCGTAGATCATCATCAGGATGGCTTTTCCCCCAACCGGCGCCTTGGCGTCTCGATCTATCTCCGTATAGGCGCATTTCCGCGCTTTTACGGGATCGGCGGGCTGTCCAAAGCCGTAATACAGGTCAGCAGATACGCACTTCGACAAGGCCTTTTGCTCGGCCGGTGTAGGACGGTCTGCCGCCGGAAGTTCAACGTCCTTAACAGCGGCGCACATCTTCTTCGCACCGGGATCGCTGATGGTACTTTGGGAAAACGCTGTATGAAGGCTTACCAGCAGGAAAAGACCAGGGAGAAAAATGGAAGCTCGCATCGCTCACATTTTGCTTTATCGGCTGCGCCAGTGCAAATATCATTTGCCCTTCAGCCGGCTGCGCAGATTACCGTTGGAGTATGCCGGGAGGCACTGCTCCAGAAATTGGGCATGTGCTAATCTTCTCGCGGAGTCTGCTTGCGCGCCGCATTTGAAAAAGCACCGCCGGAAGTCCAGGAAATCCTGGGCAAGCCCATACGCGATCTGGGGCTGAAGCTGGAAGGATCGCCGCTGGAGCGCTTTGTGCAGCAGCTCTATCGCGAACTTGAGCGCAAAGGTCTTAAAAAATTTCGTCCCGCGTGCTATCTCACCGACGAATGGGGCTGCCCCTCAGGAGAACCCATCATTGGGATTCCTTTCTATCTGGCCGATCCCAAGCTTGCGCGCCTGGAAAAAGAAATGAACGATCTGGAAGATTCCCGCCAGATCATGATGTACCTGCGCCATGAGGCCGGACATGCCATCAACTACGCTTACGCCCTGCACAAGACTCCTGAGTGGAAGCACTTGTTTGGGCCTTATCGCAAGCCGTATCGCGACGCATATCGGCCCATTCCTTTTTCCCGCAGCTTTGTCCGCCACATGGAAGGCTGGTACGCGCAAAAGCATCCCGATGAAGATTTTGCCGAGACTTTTGCCGTGTGGCTCACGCCGGGCTCGCGTTGGCGACAGAAATATAAAGGCTGGCCTGCTTTGGAG